>SXOM01000065.1 GCA_005776735.1 Pseudomonadota bacterium | reverse complement strand
GCGCGCGGGGGGACGCGCGGCGGCAGCCTGGCGCCGGCCCGCCCCGATCGAGACCCGGGCGGTCGCGCGGCGCCAGCCCTACACGATCTCGTACGCGCGCACCTTGACGGCGCCCTTCACCAGCTCGGCCTTGCAGCCGAGGCGCAGGTGCGTCGGGAACTTGTTCTCTTCGAGCGTACGCACTTCCTTCGCGGACTGCTCGCTGAGGTTCTCGGCGCCGTCGAGCACCTCGACCCGGCACGTGCCGCAGCTCGACTCGGAGCAGCCGGTGGCGATGGGGCGCTTCATCCGCGTGCCCGCGCCCACGAGCGTCGCGCCCGCGAAGGCCTCGGTGACCTCCTCGGTGCCGTCGGGCCGGACCACCGTGAGCTGGACCTTCGGCGTCTCGGGCGCGGCAGAGACCGGCTCCGACGCGATGCCGAACAAGGACTTCAGGCGACGGCGCAGGCCGAGGGGTGAGGACATGGGGCGCTCCAGCACGCGAGGCTAGCCGACGGGCGGCCGACGCGCGAGCCCCGTCGGCGGCCGAGCCCCGGCAACGTGAGCTGGCGCACGCCGGGCCGCTCACCCCATGCGGACGAAGCGCAAGAAGGCCACCGCGGTCGCCAGGGCGACGACCGCGCGCGTGGCCCACCGCACGAGGTCGGTGCTCTCGCTGTTGTCGGTGATGCGGTTGCCCATCAGCGCCGCCGCGGCCATGCCGCCGAGGAGGCCGCCGACGTGGGCCCCATTGTCGATGAAGGGCAGGACGAAGCCGAGCGCGAGGTTGCCCGCCACCCACGGCCACAAGAGCGGGCCGAACCACCGGCGGGTGTGCGGGTGCAGCTTGCCGCCCCACCGCCACCCGAACGCCAACATCGCGCCGAGCAGGCCGAACGCCCCGCCGCTCGCGCCCACGGTGAGCGGGCTCCCCAACAGCAGCGAGCCGAACCCCCCGGCGGCGGTGGCGACCCAGAAGACCAACCACAGCCGCGCGGGGCCGTAGACCGCCTCGAGGACCTCGCCCACCGCCCACAACGCCGAGACGTTCATCAACAGGTGGCCGAGGTTCCAGTGGAGCACGCCGTACTGGAGCAGCCGGTCCCACTCGCCCGCGCGGGCCAGGTCGTCGGTGCGCCCGCCGAGCGCTTCGAGCAGCTCCTTGCTGCGGTTCCAGCCGACGACCTTCCACGCCGGCTGGCCGGCCGCGAGGTCCATGCCGCACGTCACGAGGTAGGCCAGCGTGGTGAGCCCGCACAACGCCCAGGTGCCGGTGGGGCGGTCCCGCAGGTAGAAGTCGAGCCGCTTCTCGGCGCGTTCCCAACTGCGTTCCAGCCGTGCGTCCGCCATCAGCGCACCTCGTAGAGCACGGCGACCTCGAGCGGGCCGCTCGAGAGGCCGAACGGGAGCGGACCCAAGGTCTCGGCGTACAACCCGATGCCGGCCCGCACGTCGAGCACCCGGAGCGGGATCGGGCCCGGGACCTCGACGACCGCGAGCGGCTCCCAGGCGTCGGGAACCCGGCCGCCCGACTGTCGCATCACGATCACGCGCTCGCCGGGCCGCGCCGTCTCGACGTCCACGAGGCGGCGCCACCCCGCCGCTTCGAGCTCCGCCCGGGCGCTCCACTCGGCGACGAACTTCCCCTCGGTGACGCCGTGCGAACGCGCGGCGACGAGCGCCCCGCGCGCCGCGTCGACGCCCGCGGTGGCGAAGCTCGAGTCGACCGCCGCGAGCGCGAGCGCGAGCGCCCCGCCGAGCGCGCTGGCGACGAGCTGCGCGGCCTTCCCGTGGGGCACGTCCTCGGCGGCGCGGCCGAGCAGGATCGCCAGCGGCGCCGCGGCGGGCAGGAGGTAGCGGGCCGACGCGTAGTTGTGCACCGCCACCACCCCGAGGAACGTCACCACCACGGCGCCGCCGAGGAGCAAGCTGTCGTGCTGGTCGCCCTTCCGCCGGCGCAGGGGCGACGCCAGGAGTCCCTCGACCGCGCGGCTGAACGCGGCTCCGCCGAGCGCCGCGCACCCGAGGAGGAACAGGAGCGGGACCGCTTCCAGCGCGTCCGGGCGCGCCGCCAACAGCGCGGTCGCGCCGAGCGCGAGGCCCACCCCCGCGTGCACCGGCCGCGTGTACAACAGGGCCACCGCGGCCGGGAGGAGCGCCGCGCGCGCCAAGGTGCCCAGGAGGCGGGCTCCGAGCGGCCCGCGGGCCACCCACTCCCGGCTCTCCCACACCGCGAGCGGGTGGGGGCTCCCGTGCGTGGCCCACAGGTAGCCCTCCACGCCGCCGACCACGGCGGCGGCGCACGCCCAGAACGGGGCGCTGAACCCCGCGCGCAGGCCGTGCACGACGAAGACCGGCACGAGCAGCGCGGCCGGGTACTTCGTCTCGATCGCCAGCCCGAACGCGAGGCCCGCCGCCGCGTGCCAGCGCCACGATCGGGCCGGGAACCCCTCCCGGTACGCCGCGAGCGCGGCCGTCGTGAGCGCGACGTAGGGCAGGTCGATCATCAGGCTGTCCTGGAGGCCGAGGACCACCGTGGTCGACCCGAGGAACGCCACGCCTGCGACGGCCGGGTGGTGGCAGGTGCGCCGGATCCACAACGCCGCCGCCCCGGACCAGAGGAGCACCCACGGGAGCGCCGACAACCGCACCGCCCACAACGGGCCGGGCTGCCAATGTACGAACATCGTGCCCTCGGGGTCGTGGCCGCTCACGGGGTGCCCGCCCACCCACGACTCCCACGCCGACCACGCCTTGTGCCACCACAGGTACAGCGGGGGGTGCGCGTACCCCCAGCCCTCACGCCCCTGCCACTCGCGGGTCCAATCGTACGGGTTGGCCCAGGAAACGTGGCGGCCGAGCCACAGGTAGCTCTCTTCGTCGAGGACCAGCGCCTTCGGCAACGCCACCGCGTAGACCAGGAGCGCCACGCCGACCACCCACGTCGGGAACCGCGCCGCCGGCGCTTCTCCCGCGTGGGCCGACCGCTCCGCCGGGGGGCCGTGGCCGCTCACCGCACGCCCAGGAACCGAGCGAACTGCGTGTAGGACTCGCTCAGGAGCGCGGCGCTGGCGTACTCGTCGGCCTGGTGGGCCTGCGCGGCCAGGCCCGGGCCGAGGTTCACCGCGTCGATGCCGGCCCGGCTCAGGCGCGCCACGTCGGTCCACGCCTGCTTGGCCGCCACGGCATTGCCGTTGAGCTGCAGGAAGTGCCGGAGCTGGGGGTTGTCGGTGACGACGCGGCCACTCGGGGCGACCTCGACGAGCTCGACCTCGGGCGGGCTCGCCGGGCACGCTTCGGCGCAGAACCGGCGCACCTCGGCCACCGCGCTCTCGTCGGACCGGCCCGGCGCGAACCGGAAGTTGAGGTTGAGCG
>SXOM01000508.1 GCA_005776735.1 Pseudomonadota bacterium | reverse complement strand
CGGACCGGGAGGCGGCCGGGGCCGCCCGGCGCCGCGGGCCGCGAGGCGATCCGGCCGCCTTCGGGACGGTCGCGGCGCGGCCCCCCGCGGGCACCCCCGCTCACTCGCCCGTCGTCGGCGCGCGCAACCTGCGCTAGTCCTGGACCAGCCCCCGTGCCCGCTCGACGTCGGCCTCGTGCACGTAGATGCGCGTGATGTGCCGCGCGTCCTGGTAACGCTGGAAGATCGCCGTGGAGTTCTCGAGCGGCGCCCTGCGTTCACGCGAGCCGGGGCTGCGGTCGATGACCCAGATCCGCGGGGCCCGCTCCCGCTTTTTTCCCATCGCCGAGTAGCGCGAGAGCTTGCCGATGGAGCCCGCCGCGAGGTGGTCCATCCCGGCTTCGTCCAGGCGACGGCGCGCCTCGGTCAGGTCGACCTGGCGGGCGTCGCCGTGGCGTTCGAGCACCCGCCGATACGGGCGCCGCTCCACGATCCGCCGCGCCCACTCGTCGTCGGCAGCGCGGAGGTAGGCGTGCATCGCGACGTCGTCCAGCGGCAGGTAGGCCTCGATCTCCGTGGGAAACTGCCAGGTGCGGGCCGGGCCGGCGAAGTGCCGCTTGAGCATCTCCTCGTACACCACGCTCTTGTGGTGGAAGTACACCGACATGAACATGTGGTACCGGCTGATCATGAAGTCGTCGAAGGCGTAGACCGCGCGCTGGTCGAGCATCAGCGACACGTCGCCACCGTCCTCCTCGTGCCACTCGAGGTTGCTCAGGAGCCAGTTCAGGTCGATCTCGCCGTAGCGGGCGCCCGAAAAGTACGAGTCGCGCACGAGGTAGTCGAGCCGATCGACGTCGAGCTCGCTGGACACGAGCTGGCTGAGGATGCGGCGGTAGTCGCGGCCCTGGTGCACGAAGAAGTCGTCCGGCGCGTCGACCTCGCGCGACACCAGCGCCGCGACGTGCCGCCCGGTGAACGGGAAGTGCTCGGCGATACGTCCCGCCAGCGACGACTGCGTCAGGACCGCGACGGTATAGTCCTCGTGGGACGCCGTCTGATCGAGTCGATCGGAGACCGCGTCGGGACGGTAGGCCGCCACGCCGAGCGCCCGGAGGGGCGGCATCGCGAACTCGGTGCAGTGCGAGAACGGCGCGTGGCCGAGATCGTGCCCCAAGGCGGCGATGCGCACGGCGTCCCGCATCCGGCGTCGCACGACGGGGTCGCCGAACGGGTCGCGACGGAAGACGCCGTCGAACGCACGCCCCGCGAGCTCCATCGCGCCGAGGCTGTGCGCGTACCGGGTGTGCACGGCGCCCGGAAACGGCAGCTCCGAGAAACCCATCTGCTTGATCCCGCGCAGCCGCTGGACGAACGGGTGATCGACGATCGCCACTTCGGCCGGCTCGAGCTGGATGGCCCCGTGCAGCGGATCCCGAACCTCCATCCAACACCCCCCCGCGGGATATAGCCCGCCCATGGACAGCATCGCCGCCGTCGACTCCCTCCGCCCGGGCGACGTCGTCCATCATCCGGCGTTTGGTTTCGCCACCGTCGCCCAGATCGACGACCGGGGGGCCGAGCTGCGCTGGTCGCGCGACCCCACCGGCTCGCCCACGCACGTCTCGCGGCACGCGCTCAGCAGCACGTGGCGGCGGTGCCGGCCGGGGGGAATCCTCGCCCGCCACAGCGCCGATCCGGAGTCGGTGCGCCGGCTCGCCGGCGACGACCCCGTGGCGCTCCTCGGGCTCTTGCTGGTCGAGCTGTCGGGCCAGGGTGGGGTCGACGACCTGCGCGAGTGGGCGCAGACGCTCATCGGCGAGACCAATTTCGCAGGATGGTGGGGCGCGGTCCTGGTCCTGGCGGGGGTCGACGGCCGGTTTCTCGTCGACCTGCAGCACGTCGCGCTGGCGCCCGGCGTCACCGAGCGCGACTTCACCGAACCCGTCGCCGCGTCGGTGCCGACCGACGACGAGCCCATCGAGCTCGACAACATCCCGCTCGCCGCACCGCGCCGCGACATCGACGCGCCCCGCCTCTGGACCGACGCGCACGCGCTGGCCCACGCGCTTGCGGCGCTCCACGCCCGCGGCGCGACGCTCCTGCGCAACCGCGAAGCGTGCACCCTCGGCCCGTCGGGCTGGCGCCTGCAAGCCGACGCCGAGCCCGCGCCCCCGCAGGTCGACGTCACCTGGGCGTGCCGGCGGCTCATCGAGGTCGCGCTCGGCGCCGACCTGCCGGCGGTCATTCCCGACCACGAGCTGGTCGACCTCGTCCCGGCGGCCCTCCCGGTGATGCCGCCCGAGCTCCTCGGTGTCCTCCGGTATGCGTTCGCCCGTTCGCCGTCGTTGCGCCCCGCCGACGGCCTGGCGCTCACCAACGCGCTCGCGGTGGCGCACGCCGTGGCGCGCACCCGCGAAGAGCTGCCGCCGATGGCGCACGCGCAGCTCGTCGCCGGCTTCGACACCCACATCGGCACGTTCAAGGCGCTCGCCGGCCAGACCAACCAGGACAGCTTCCTGGTGCTCGGCGATCCCGAGCACGCGTTGGTGATGGTCGCCGACGGCATCAGCACCGCCACGGCGGGGTCGGGCGACCTCGCGAGCTCCCTCGCCGCGCGTACCCTCCGCCTGCAATGGACCGGCCACCACGAAGAGTTGCGCCGGGCCGGACCGGCCGAGTCGTTCCGCTTCCTCGGCCAGGCCCTCGATCGCGCCAACCGGGTGGTGTGCGAAGCGGCGGTGCGGCTGGCCGGCGGTGATCTCGCCCGCCACGTACCCATGGGCACCACGATCATCGCGGCGCTCACCCACGGCGACACCGTGCACCTCGCGGCGCTCGGCGACTCGCGGGCGTGGGTGGTGGGCCGGCACGGGGTGGCGCCCTTGTCCTGGGACCAGAACCTCAACGCCCTGCGCCTGCGCCAGGCCGCGTCGGGTGCGAAGATCTCGTGGGACGACCGCGGGTACGCCCTCATCGGGTACCTCGGGCACTTCGACGAGATGGGCGATCCTGCTCTGCCCGCGCTGGTCACGCGCACCGTGCGCCTGCTCCCCGGCGAGTGGCTGATCCTCGCCAGCGACGGCGTGAGCGACCACGCGGCCGAAGAAGAGGCCGCGGTGTACCGCATCCTCGAGACGCTCGTGGCCGAACACGGACAGGCCTACGACGCCCGCGCCGCGATGCGGTTGGCGCGGCGCATCGTCCTCGCCGCCAACGACGGGACCGGCGGCGACAACGCCACGGTACTGACCCTCACACTCTCGGCGAAGGGCCCTGGGCCCGCCGAGGGCGATCCCTTAGCCGACTAGTCTGGAGTTCACGTGGCGGCAACGAGCTTCCGCGACGCCCTCGCCGAGAGGGTGATCCTCTTCGACGGTGCCATGGGCACCGAGATCTACGCCCGCGGCGTCTTCATCAACCGGTGCTACGACGAGCTGAACCTCTCGCAGGCCGACCTGGTGGGCGAGATCCACGCCGCGTACGTCAAGGCCGGCGCCGACGTGGTGACGACCAACACCTTCGGGGCCAACCGGGTGCGCCTGCAAGCGTACGGCCTGGAGTCCCGGATGCGCGACATCAACGCCTTCGGCGTCAAGGTGGCGCGCGCCGCCGCGCGCGAGAAGGCGTGGGTCGCGGGCAGCATCGGGCCCACCGGGGCGCTCCTGGCGCCGGTCGGCAAGGTGAGCCCCGGCGAAGCGTACCAGGCGTTCCGCGAGCAGGCCGAGGTGCTCATCGACGCCGGGGTCGACCTCATCGTGCTCGAGACGTTCTCACACCTGGCCGAGCTGTGGCAGGCGGTCCGGGCGGTCCGGGCCATCAAGAAGGACCAGCCCATCGTGGCGAGCATGAGCTTCCCGTTCGTGGGCCCCGATCAGTCCCAGATCGAGGGCGACACGCCGGAGCACGCGGCCCGCACGGTCGAGGGCTGGAAGCTCGACGCGTTCGGCACCAATTGCGGCAACGGGCCGCGCGGGGTGCAGAACGTCCTGGAGCGGATGCTCACCGTCACCAGCCAGAAGCTCGTGGCGATGCCCAACGCCGGCCTGCCCCAGGTGGTCGAGGGGCGCACGCTGTACCTCGCCGCACCCGAGTACATGGCCGAGCACGCGCGGCGGTACGTCCAGCTCGGCGCGGGCATCGTCGGCGGCTGTTGCGGTACGACGCCGGACATGATCAAGCAGATCCGGGCGTTCGTGCGTTCGGTGTCCGCCGAGCGGCGCGTCGCGGTCAACCCGGTGCAGGCCGAAGCCGCCGGCAAGGAAACGCCCACCTCGCCGCCGGTCCCGATCGTAGAACGGAGCGAGTTCGCCAAGAAGTTGTACGGCGGCCGCTTCTGCGTTTCGGTCGAGCTCGACCCGCCGCGCGGGGTCGACGCGCAGAAGGCGGTCGAAGGCGCCGACATGCTCCGCGCCGCGGGGGTCGACGTGGTGAACATCGCGGACGGCCCGCGCGCGGTGGCGCGCATGGGGCCGAGTGCGCTCGCGCAGCTGGTCCGCGCCCAGACGGTGCGCGGCACCGGGCCAGACGATCCCGGCATGGAGAGCGTGGTCCACTACTGCTGCCGCGACCGCAACCTGCTCGGCATGCAGATGGACCTGCTGGGCGCCAACGCGCTGGGTCTGCACAACATCCTCGCGGTCACCGGCGACCCGCCCAAGATGGGCACCTACCCCGACGCCACGGCGGTCTTCGACATCGACAGCATCGGGCTCATCAGCTTCATCCAGATGCTCAACCGGGGCCTGGACTTCTCCGGTCAGCCGGTCGGCGGCCAGACGCGGCTCTTCGTGGGGGCCGGCTGCAACCCCGCCCACATCGACCTCGACCTCGAGGTGGCGCGCTTCGGCCGCAAGATCGACGCCGGGGCAGAGTTCTTCTTCAGCCAGCCGGTCTTCGATCCCGAGGTGCTGCTCCACTTCCTCGAGCGCACCGACCGGTTCAAGAAGGTGCCGTTCCTGGTGGGCATCATGCCCCTGGTGTCGCTGCGCAACGCCGAGTTCCTGCACAACGAGGTGCCGGGGATGCAGGTGCCGGCGCGCATCCTGGAGCGGCTGCGCGCTGCGCCCGACCGCGACGCCCAGCGGGAGGTCGGAATCCGCTGCGCCCAGGAGGCCCTGGCCGAGGTGATGAACCACCCGCGTCTCGCGGGCACCTACGTATACCCGCCCTTCGGTAGCTACAAGGCGGTCTTGCGGGTGATCGAGGTCCTCGCGGATCGGGTCGGCCCGACGCGGTTCGGCCCCGACGGGTACCTCGAGCCGGCAGCGGACTGAGCCGCGGGTCGGCGACGACGCGGCCGCGCGGGATACCCTGGGGGATGCGACTCGAATTCGAAGGCGACGACGCCCTGACGTTCCTGGCGGTGCGCTCGGTGGTGCTCGCTCCGATCGGCTGGTTGGGCCCGTGCTGCATCGGCTCGTGTTTTGCGTGGTTGCCGTTCTCGAGTGCGATCACCGGCCTGTTGATGGTGATGCTCTGGGGCTTCGGCCTCAGTTCGGGCTTCTCCGCGGTGAGCCAGGGTGCATCGGGCTGGCGGAAGGCGGTCGCCTACCTGGGGATCGGCGCCAACCTGTTGTGCATGCTCGGGGCCGGGGTGGGCTTCCTGCTGTACGCCGTGGGCGACATCGAGAGCGGCGGCTGGCGCTACTGACGCGCCGCCGCAGGGGCCGCCGACACAGCCTTGACCGTCGGCAGACCCGGGGACGGTAACGGGGGATACGGCCTACGCCTCCGGAGCTTCGCATGAAGACGCGCTTCCTCGGCGACCATCGCCTGCACCCGGAGAGCCTGGCCCTCCGCTACGGCTACGAGTCGGCGTGGTCGGAGGGGGCGCTCAAACCCCCCATCTTCCAGACGTCGACCTTCGTCTTCGAGTCGGCGCAGGCGGGAAAGGACTTCTTCGCGCTCGCGTACGGCCTGCGCGAGCCCACCGCCGACGACCACCCGGGCCTCATCTACAGCCGGCTCAACAACCCCAACCTCGAGCTGCTCGAGGACCGCCTGACCCTCTGGGACGAGGGCGAGGACGCCCTCACCTTCGCGTCGGGCATGGCGGCGATCGGGACGAGCCTGTTGGCGGTGGCACGCCCGGGCGACGTCATCGTGCACAGCGGGCCGCTCTACGGGGGTTCCGACCACCTCCTGCACCACGTCCTCACCGGGTTTGGCATGACGCCGGTCGGGTTTGCGGCGGGTCGCCCCTTCGAGACCGTGCGGCCCGCGCTCGAGACCGCGCTGGCCGGCCGCCGCGTCGCCGCCGTGCTCGTGGAGACGCCGGGCAACCCGACCAACTCCCTGGTCGACATCCAGGCGGTCGCGACGTGGGCGCACGGGCTGGAGCAGCCCGGCGCGCGGCCGGTGGTGATGGTCGACAACACCTTCCTCGGGCCGGTCTTCCAGCACCCGCTGCGGTGGGGCGCCGACGTGGTGCTGTACTCCGCCACCAAGTTCCTCGGCGGGCACTCCGATCTCATCGGTGGCGCCTGCGTCGGCAGCCGCGCCGCGCTGGCGCCCATCCGCGCGCTGCGCACGTTCTTGGGCACGATGGCCGACCCGTGGACCGGGTGGTTGCTCCTCCGCTCCTTGGAGACGCTCAAGATGCGGATGACCGCCCAGATGAAGAACGCCAGGTACGTCGCCGAGTTCCTCGCCGAACACCCGCGCGTCCGCTCGGTGCACTACCTCGGCCTTCTCGCCGAGGATCACCCCATGTTCGGCGTCTACCGCCGTCAGTGCGTCGGTCCCGGGTCGATGGTGGCGTTCGAGGTCGACGGCGGCGAGGCCGAGGCGTTCCGTTTCCTCGACGCCCTGCGCATGGTCCGCCTGGCCGTCAGTCTCGGCGGCACCGAGTCCTTGGCCGAGCACCCGGCGACGATGACCCACGCCGACATCCCCCCGGCCGACCAGCTCGCGCTCGGCATCACCCCGGGGCTGGTCCGGCTCAGCGTCGGCGTCGAACACTACGAGGACCTCCTCGTCGATCTCGGCCAGGCCCTCGACGCGATCCCGGCGCGATAACGGCGCCGGATGTCGCTCCCGCCCGACTTCGCCACCGAGTGCCTCTACGGTCCCGAGCAGTGGTACATCACCGAACTGCTCACCCTCGACGCCGAAAATGGCGTCGTCCGCGGCGTGGTCGACACCACGCGCCTCGGCATCGGCGTCGACGCCCAGGTCGCCACCCCCGGGCACCCCAAGCACGTGCCCGGCGCGGTGATGGTGCAGCTCACCGGCACCCTCGGAAACCTGCACGCCGTCTACCTCCTCGGCCTGAAGATCAGCGCCGGGTGGTCGGGCTTCGGCACCCACATCCGCCACGCGAAGTTCCCGAGCCTCGGCCGCATCGGCCCGCCGATGGAGGTGCAGCTCACGGTCGTGCGCCATCGCCAGTTCCGCGGCCAACATTTCTGCACGTACGCGTTCCTGTACACCCAGGAGGGCCGCGAGATCTACGTCTCGGAGCAGTCCGCCATCTGGTTCCACGGCCCGCTGCCGGAGCTCGGGGGCTGAGGCGGGGGCCGGGCAAGACGCGGCGACCCGGGGCGCGGGTCGGCGTGGGGTGGGGGGCAAACGCCTGAGCCAGCGCTTGCGGAACGACGTCACCCCCGGGTCCTGCCGGGCCGGGTGAAATTGGCGTTCGCTCCTCCGCAGATTCGCCGCGAGCGGCGAACCTGCGCTCCGCTCAGCCAAATCCCCCCGACCCGTCACCCGCCACGTCACCGAACCGCACAACGGCGGCGGCGATTGGCACAACGTCGGCACGCCGAACCGCGAGGGTCTTGCTGCACCGGCCCCAGGTCGGCCGGCCCGCGCCGGGCGCCCCCGCGGCTACCGCTTGACGCGAACGTCCTTGAGGAGGGCGGCGAAGACGTCGAACCCCCGCGACGACCCGGGCCGGTCGGCGGCGAGGGACGCCCCGTCGGGCGCGGCCGCCTGCTTCATGCCGAGCTCCACCCGGCGCCGCACGCGGTCGACCGCGAGCACACGCACGCTCACCACGTCGCCTTCCTTCACCACCTCGGAGGGGTGCTTGACCCGGCGGTCGGCGAGGTTGGAGATGTGCACCATCCCCTCCAGGCCGCCCGACAACTTCACGAACGCGCCGAACTCGGCGAGGCGGGACACCGTGCCCTGCACCACGTCGTTGACCTGGAGCGCACCGTAGCGCTCCGCCAGCATGGCGCGCTCTTCGGCCTCGACCAACGCGCGCCGCGACAGCACCACGTCGCGCCCCCGGAGGTCGTGTACGAGGAACGGCAGACTCTGCCCGACGTGGCCGGCGTCGCCGACCTCGCCCGCACCGGTGTGTGAAGCCGGGCAGAAGGCGCCGATCCCGTCGGCGAGCTGCACCTGCCAGCCGGCGTCGGACACCGCCGTGATCTTGCCGGCCACCGGCATCTTCGCGGTCTGCGCTTCGGCCAGCATCTCGCGGGCGGCGCTGCCGCTCGGGGTGCGGGTGAGCCGCACCTCGCCGTCGGTGGAGAGCACGAACGCCTCGATCTGCTCGCCCAGCTCGACCTCGCCCAGCTCCAGGCGGTCGATCGCCGCGTCGGCCTTGCCGCCCACGTCGAGGAAGACGCTCTGCTGGCCCACGCTCGTCACCCGGCCCCGAACCCGCTGCCCCACACGGAGGCCTCCGGTGCGGCGCGCACCGCCGAACTCTTCCATCATCGCGCGCACGGCCGCCGGGTCCATGTCCGCGACCGCGCGCAGCCCGTCGAAGTCGGTGGGGGCGCGGGCGGAGACGACCGGGGCGGGCGGCGCGACGGGGGGCGCGGCCACCACGGCCACCGGCGAAGCCGGGACCTCGGGGACCACGACGACGGGGGCCGCCTCGGCAGCGGGGCGGGGGCCGCGGCGGCGGGGCGCGCGGCGATCGGCGTCGGACATCGGTGCTCCAAGGAGGGCGCGCCGCTATCAAGGATCGCCTCAACCTGCCCGCCGTTGCGAAAGGAGGGCGCGTGCCGTATACTGGTGCCGCCCCGGAGCACCCGTGTTGTACATGGAGCACGACAAGGACGACGTCCTCATCCTCCGGGTCGCCGGGGAAGAGGTCAAGATCATGGTTCGCCGCGTGGGCAAGAACACGGTGCGGCTCGCGATCGACGCGCCCCAGTCCGTCGAGATCGAGCGCGTGCCCGCGCCGGTCGGGTCCGAGATGCAGGGCGCGCCCGAGCCCGAGGTCTTCGCCCGATACCCGCTGGTCCGGCGGCGCTGACGCGCCTGCCGGTGGCCCCGCCGTTCCCCCAAGCGGACGATCCGCTCGCGCCCTGGGACTACGCGCTCCCCGAGCACCTGATCGCGGCCACGCCGCCGGCCGAGCGCGACGGTGGCCGGCTCCTCGTGGTGGGCGAGCGTCTGTCCGACCGGGCGGTCGTCGACCTCCCGGAGCTGCTCGACCCCGGCGATCTCCTCGTCGTCAACGACGTCCGCGTGCGACGCGCCCGACTGCGGGCGGCCCGCCCGAGCGGCGGCGCCGTCGAGGTGCTCGTGCTCCGCGCCGACGGCGACGCGGGCGAGGCGCTCCTCCGCCCCGCCCGCAAGTTGCGGGTCGGGGAGCGGCTGCGCGCCGGCACCGGTGAGATAGAGGTGGTCGAGCACCGCGGCGAAGGCCGCGCCTGGGTGCGCTTCACGCCCTCGCTCGCGGCGATCGAGGCCTCGGCCGGCGAGCTCCCGTTGCCCCCGTACCTGGGGCGGCCCGCGGGCGACGACGACGAGCGTCGGTACCAGACGGTCTACGCCCAGGCGGGCGCGCTCCAGGCCTCGGCGGCGCCGACCGCCGGCTTGCACCTGAGCGAGCCGGTGCTCGCCGCGGTGCGCGCCCGCGGCGTCGACGTCGTGAAGGTCACGCTGGAAGTCGGGCTCGGCACCTTCCGACCCCTCACCGCCGAGATGTTCGCGTCGGGCCGCCTCCACCCGGAGCGGTACGAGGTGCCGGCCGCGACGTGGGCGGCGCTCCACACGACGCGCGCGGCCGGCGGGCGCATCGTCGCGGTGGGGACCACCGTGGTGCGCACGCTCGAGTCGGCCACCGGTCCCGGCCCGGGCGAGACCGACATCCTCTTGCGCGAGGGGTGGCAGCCGCGGTGGGTCGACGCGATGTGGACCAACTTCCACCTCCCACGGTCCTCGTTGTTGATGCTCGTCGGCGCGTTCGCCGGCCGGGAGCGGGTGCTCGCCGCCTACGCCCACGCCATCGCGCGGGGGTACCGGTTCTTCAGCTACGGCGACGCCTGTTTCGTCCCCGCGCGGGGCGCGCCGGACCCCGCCCGCTTCGGGACGGTCGCGGCGCCCCGCCCGACCGATTAGCGCGCCGGGCATGTCCGCCGCCCAGTACCAGCTCACCCACCAGGCCGGCACCGCCCGCCGCGGCGTGCTCACCCTGCCGCACGGCCAGGTGCAGACGCCGGCGTTCATGCCGGTCGGCACCCAGGGCACGGTCAAGGCGCTGACCCCCGACGATCTGCGCGGTGCGGGCGTGCAGATGGTGCTCGCCAACACCTACCACCTGTGGGTGCGCCCCGGGCACGAGCGCATCCGGGCGCTCGGCGGCCTGCACAAGCTGATGGACTGGGAGCGGCCCATCCTGACCGACAGCGGCGGCTTCCAGGTCTTCTCCCTCAAGGAATTTCGCAAGATCACTGAGGAAGGTGTCCGTTTTCGCTCGACGATCGACGGACAGTGGCGCCACCTGACGCCCGAGGTGGCCGTCGAGGTGCAGGAGGCCTTCGGGGTCGACGTGGCGATGGCGCTCGACGAGTGCATCGAGTGGCCGGCCGAGCGGGACCACGTGGCGCGCTCCACCGAGCGCACCACGCGCTGGCTGCGTCGTTGCGACCAGGCCCGCCGCTCCCGGGACACCACCGCGCTCTTCGGCATCGTCCAGGGCGGCATGCACGCCGACCTGCGGGCCGCGCACGCCCAGGAGCTCACCACGTTGGACCTCGACGGGTACGCCGTGGGCGGGCTCTCGGTGGGGGAGCCGCGCGACGAGCTCTTCGCCATGGCGCGGCTCGGCGCGGCCAACCTGCCCGCGCACAAGGTGCGCTACCTGATGGGGGTGGGCTACCCGCTCGACCTCGTCGACGGCGTGCTGGCGGGGATCGACCTGTTCGACTGCGTGATCCCCACCCGATCCGCCAGGTTCGGCGTGGCCTTCACCAGCCGCGGCAAGGTCACGATCAAGCACGCGCGGCACCGTGACGATCCGGGACCGCTCGACCCGGAGTGCACGTGTTATGCGTGCGGCCGCTTTTGCCGGGCCTACCTCCGGCACCTCTTCACCGCCAACGAGATCCTCGCCCCCCGCCTCCTCACCCTCCACAACGTCACCTTCTACCAGTCGCTCATGGCGCGCATCCGCGCCGCGATCGAGGAAGGCCCCGACGCCCTGGCCCGGCTCCGCAAAGACGCCGAGCGGTGGATGGCCGCGGAGGACGGCGCTCCGGAGTCCGACGTATGAACCCCGACCTGCTCCACCTCCTCGACGCGCCGGCCCAGGCCGGGTCGCCGTTCGCGTCCATGCTCATGCCGATCGCGATGGTCGCCATCGTCTTCTACTTCTTCGTCTACCGCCCGCAGCAGAAGGACGAAGCCACCCGCAAGGAGCTCATCTCGAGCTTGCAGCGGGGTGACAAGGTGATCACCAACTCCGGCATCCACGGCAAGCTGCACGAGGCCAAGGGCGAGACCCTGGTGCTCGAGATCTCGCCCGGCGCGTACCTCACCGTCGATCGCGACGCGGTCAAGGGCAAGGTCGGCGACCCCGCGCCCACCGACGGCAAGGCGGCCGAGGGCAAGAAGTGATGGAGGCCGGTCTCCTCGCCCGCGTCGTCATCACCGCCGCGTCCATCGTCGCGGGGATGTGGATGCTCACCCCGTCGTTCATGGGCCCCGAACGCCAGGCAGAGCTCAAGCGCGTGTGCGACCTGGCCGCGATGACCGACCCCCCCGAAGACGCGGCGGCGCCCGAGCCGTGGACGGAGTGGGTGCCCTGCCAGATGTTGGTGAAGGGCCTCGATCTGCAAGGCGGCGTCGACATCACCCTGTATGTCGACGTCGACGAGGCCGTGCGCTCCACGGTGCTCCGCGAGATCCAGCCGCTCAAGCGCGCCGCCGAGGACGCGGGCGTGTCCATCGTCGAGGTCCGTCGTGCACGCAACGAGCCGGCGCTCCTGGTCCAGGCCGGAGCCGGCGTCACCGTCGACCAGGTGAAGGCGCTCGTGTCGGGCCGCCTCTCCGGCTACGAGTACACCACCACCCGCGACGAGAACGGCGCGTCGTGGATGGTCTTCCGCATGGTCGACGTGCGGGCCGAGGACATCCGCGTTCGCTCGGTCGAGCAGGCCCGCGAGGTCATCGAGAACCGCATCAACAGCTCGGGCGTGAAGGAGCCGCAGATCACCCGCAAGGGCGAAACCGGCGTCAACATCCAGCTCCCGGGCGAGTCGGACATCGAGAAGGCCAAGAAGAGCATCGGCACCACCGCCCGGCTCGAGTTCCTCCTGGTCGACGAAGACGTGAACATCGACGCCATCAGCACCGCCGCCGACGCGGCCCGCGCAGAGATGACCGAGTCCGACCACGACGACGATCTCCGGCTGTCCGAGCACCTGCTCGACACGCGGGTGCTTCAGCCCGGTCAGCGCCTCTACTGGCAACGCGAGAAGGCCCGCCCCGGCGAGCGCGGCGCGCGGTTGGTGCCGTATGTCCTCAAGGACGAGGTGCTGCTCACCGGCGACGACGTGGCCACCGCATCGACCGAGAAGAACCCGCAGACGGGCAACTACTACGTCGCGCTGGACTTCAAGCCCAACGGCAGCGCGGTCTTCGCCGACGTCACCGGCAAGAACGTGCAGAAGCGCTTGGCGATCGTGCTCGACGAGGTGGTGATCAGCGCGCCGGTCATCCAGCAGAAGATCGCGGGCACTGCCAGCATCAGCGTCGGCGAAGGCAGCGTGCAGGACACCTTCGACGAAGCGTCGGAGTTGGCGCGCTTCCTGCGCAGCGGCGCCCTGCCCGCGCCGGTGTCGGTGGGCGAGAGTCGCCACATCGGGCCGCAGCTCGGCGAGAAGGCCATCCGCGAAGGTACGCTCGCCACGCTCATCGGCTGCGTGCTCATCTTCCTGGCCGCGGGCATCTACTACCGGGTGAGTGGGCTGTTGGCCGACCTGTCGTTGGCCATCAACGGCCTCTTGTGCCTGGCCCTCATCGTCGGCTTCGGCGCCACGCTCACCCTGCCCGGCATCTGCGGCATCGCGCTCACCATCGGCATGGCGCTCGACTGCAACATCATCATCTTCGAGCGCATCCGCGAGGAGCTCCGCGCGGGAAAGAGCGCGCTCGCGGCGATCGAGGTGGGTTTTGACCGCGCGTCGGTCGCGGTCATCGACTCCAACATCTGCACCCTGCTCGCGGGGGTCGTGCTCTACAGCTACGGTACCGGCCCGCTCAAGGGGTTCGCGGTCACGCTGATGTTCGGCATCTTCACGACCCTCTTCACCGGCGTTTTCGTGTCCCGAACGCTGATGGACTGGGCCTTCGGCAACAAGTCGGCCTCCGGCGTGAGCATCTGATGTTCGAGATCATCCCCAAGACCTTCTGGTACGACTTCGTCGCCAAGCGGAACTTCTGGGCCGTCGTCTCGTTCGTCGCGAGCTTCGTCGGGATCGGCCTGTTCTTCTTCCCCGGCCCCCACTGGAGCATCGACTTCACCGGCGGGACCGAGGTGGAGATGCACTTCGACAAGGCCGTCGAGATCGCGCGCGTCCGCGAAATCCTCGGCACCGTCGGCGTCGCGGAAGACGCGGTGCAGCAGGTCGGCGAGCCCGACGAGCACGCGTTCGCGCTGCGCATCCAGGGCGACACCTCCGCCCACGACGAAGACGTCGACGCGCTGAAGGCGGCCCTGGTCGCAGCCCACGGCGACAAGTGGATCGACGAGTTCCGCGTCGAGAACGAGGTCGGCGCGCGGGTCGCCGTCACCTACGTCGGCGACCAGGTGCCCCTGGCGCAGCTCGAGAAGGAGGTGGCGGGCGTCCCCGGCATCACGCTCACGCCGGGCCCCGACGAGAACACCGTGTACGCCGCGCTCCCCGGCGTGGCCGACAGCATCCGCGACGCGCTGAAGGCGGGCCTGCCCGACAACCCGCCCACCATCGACCGGGCCGACTCCGTCGGCCCCAAGGTCGGCGACAGCCTGCGCACCGCCGGCCTCATGGCGCTGGTGGTCTCCACCGTGCTGCACCTGGTCTACATCGCGATCCGGTTCGACTTCACGTTCGCGCCCGGGGCGATCATCTGCCTGTTGCACGACACCTGCATCACCGTCGG
>SXOM01000507.1 GCA_005776735.1 Pseudomonadota bacterium | reverse complement strand
GCCGAGCGTGCTGGCGACCAATCCGTGGCTGCACGAGGGCGTGGTGCAGCTCTTCGCCGACCTCGCGGGCGCGCGCGGGTAGGCCGGCCCGCTCGAAGTTCGACGTCGCCGCGCTCACCGAGCGTTGGGGCGGTGCGGCCCTGGGCCGGTCCAGCCAGACCCTTGCGGTTCGCGCCCCGGGTCGCCGCGTCCTGCCCGGCCCACCGCCCCGGCGTCAGTCGGCCCACGACTCGCACTGGCCACGGTCGAAGTCCCAGTCGTCGCCGCAGCCCCAGCACGTGACCGTGCCGTCGGCCAACAGGGCGCAGGAGTGGCCGGTGCCGCTGCCGACGGCCCGCGCGCCCGTGACCGCGGGGGCGAGGCACTGCCCGAGGTCGATGTCGGGTGAGCCGTTGGCTTCGCAGCCCCAGCAGACCACCGCGCCCGACTCGGCTTGCACCGCGCAGGTGCTCGTCTGGCCGGCGGCGACGCTCTGGTAGGGGCCCGGCGGCGGGGAGCTCTCGCCGAAGGTGTCGCGCCCCCAGCAGGTGACGCCGCCGGAGGCGTCGAGGCCGCAGGAGTGCGCCGAGCCGAGCGTCAGCGCGACGAACGGGGTGCTCGGCGCATCGCATTCGCCCGAGTTCACCTCCTGGCACCCCCAGCAGGTGGCCGCGCCGGCGGGGTCGAGCGCGCAGGTGTGCACGGTGCCGGCGGCGATCGAGGCGTAGGCGCCGGCCGGCGCTTCGCACTGGCCGAAGTCGCGGTCGCCGCAGCCCCAGCAGGTGATGGCGCCGGCCGCGTCCAGGGCGCACCCGTGGTAGCTGCCCGCGACCACCTGCGTGTACGCCCCGGCGGGCGCTTCGCATTGTCCGAGCACCCACTCGTTCTCGCAGCCCCAACACGTGATGGCGCCGGCCCCGTCGAGCGCGCAGGTCTGCCACAGCCCCGCCTCCAGCGTGCTCCACGCGCCGGCCGGGGCCGAAGACTGCGCCGCCGCGTCGTCGCCCCAACACGCGGCGGTGCCGTCGCCGCGGAGGACGCAGTTGTGGCCGTCGCCGACGCTCAGCAACGTCGCGCCCCCGGCGTCGGCGGTGTCGCCGGTGTCGCCGGTGTCCGCGGTGTCGATGCCGGTGTCGCCAGTGTCGCCGGTGTCGGCGGTGTCGATGGCGTCGCCGGAGTCGGCGGGCGCGCTGGCGCACGCCAGGGCCCACAAGAGCGTCAGGGAGCGCATCACGGCACCTCGTCGGGGGCCTGGCCGGCGCCGTGGTCGCCCCAGCACCGGATCGTGCCGTCGGGCGTGCGGCCGCAGGTGTGTCGGAACCCCGCCGACACGCCGGTGTAGGTGTCCACGACGGCCGAGCACTGGCCGTCTTCGTCGAGGCCCCAACACCACGGGGCACCGTCGGCGTCGAGGCCGCAGGTGTGCACCCCGCCGGCCGCGAGCGTCGTCAGCGGCACGGCGGGGGGCGCGCAGCGGTCCCCTCCGCACAAGCCCCAGCACGCCGGGTAGCCGGCGGGGTCGAGGCCGCAGTTGTGGGCGCCGCCCGCGCGGACGGTCGTGAAGGTGGAGCCGTTGGGGGGCGAGCCGTTGACCCCGAGCCCTTCGCCCCAACACACCACCGCGCCCGCAGCGTCGAGCGCGCACGAGTGGTAGGCGCCGGCGCTGACGTCGACGTAGGCACCGGCGGGCGGGCTCGCCTGGCCGAAGCGGTCGTCCCCCCAACACCGCACCGACCCGACCTCGTCGAGGCCGCAGCCGTGGGTGAAGCCGAGCGCCAACGTACGGAGCCCGGTGGGGGCCGGCTCGCCGGGGAGGGCGGCGCCCCAACACTCCACGGTGCCCGCGGCCGTGAGCCCGCACGACGTGCTCAGGGCCGACGCGAGCGCGGTGTAGCGCCCCTCGGCGGGCGGCGTGGTCTGATCATCGGCGGCGTAGCCCCAACAACCGACCGAGCCGTCGTCGCGCAGGCCGCAGGTGTGGAACCCACCGGCCGCCACCGCGGCCCAGGGCCCGATTGGGAGCTCGGCGTCGTCGGTGTCGACACCGCTGTCGGGGTCGCCTGAATCGGGCGCCGTGTCGACCGGCGCGGTGTCGGTCGCGGCGGTGTCGGTCGTGGCGGTGTCGGTCTCGGCGGTGTCGGCGTCGCACGCCAGGAGCACGAGGATCATGCCAGGACCGCGCCGATCACGCCCGCGTCGCCCACGAACGCGGCGGGGTCGACGTCCCCGAGGGTCAACAACGTCGCGCCCAGGTGGGACGGCAACAGCGCCACCCCGCTGTCGGTGGCGGCGCCGCTGGCGAGGTCGACCCTGCGACCGCGGCTGCGCTCGTCGTAGCCGCCGATCGCCTGGCCGCCCGCGACGCCACTGCCGATGAGCATCGCGGAGGTCCACGTCCAGTGGTCCTTGCCGCCGGCCGCGTTGAGGAGCGGGAACCTGCCCATCTCCGAGCACACCACGATGACGAGCTCGTCGAGCAGGCTCCCGCCGGCCGGCCCAGCCTCTGCGAGCGCACGGTCGGTCGCGTTTCGCAGCACCCCGAAGAGCTCGGAATAGTGTTTGCCCTGGAGCGTGATGTCCGTGTGGGTGTCCCACCCGTTGAACACCCCTTCCCAAGCTTCGTACTGCACCATCGCCACCCGGGCGTTGCCCGCGGCGAGGTAGTCCATGGCCAGGTCGACCTGGTCCTGCAGGCTCGTCCCCGCGCTCACGGCGCCGCCGAACCCGAGCGCCTTGACGCGGGCGAGCTGCGCTTCGGCACGCTCGGCGCCGCTGAAGAGCCGCGCTTCCCACCCCGCGGCGGCAGCGGCGCTGCGCGCCTGGGCGAGCGCCGCGATCCGCGCATCCATCAGGGCCTCGGCGTGGGTGCTCGGCGCGACCACCGGCAGGTCGGAGCGCGCCAGGACGCCCGGCCCGAGCAGGTCGACGAGCTGGTTCTGCTCGCCCACGCGCACGACCGCGGCGGCGTACGCGGAGGCATACGAGGGCCCCGACAGGTGCACCAGGGGCAGGAGCGGGTCGTCGCTGGCGTGGCCCGCGAGGATGGCCGCCCAGTCATCCCGGCCGTCGACCACCCCGCCGGTGCACAAGATCTGCGTGCAGCCCTCGTGCGCGACCGAGGCCACCTCCAGCCCGTGCAAGACCGCGGTCCGGGTGGCGTGTGCCTCGAGGAAGGAGCGGAATTCCGGGCGCGCTTCGCTGTCGACGAACGGGATGCCCCCGACCTCGCCGGGCTGGCCGTCGTCGGGCATGTGCACGTACGGGCTGTCGAACAGCGGGGCGAACGCCCACGCCTGGTCCCACCCGCCCTTGCAGAAGACGAAGAGGAACCGCCGCTTGGAGCCCTCCGCGGCCAGGGCTCGCACCGGCAGCGACAGCGCCGCGGCGCCGGCCAGGAGCAGGTCGCGACGGCTCGGGCGCAGCCCGCGCATCAGTACACCCCGAAGGCGGGATCGCGGAAGATCACCGCGAGGGTGGCGGTCCACGCCGCGTCGGCCCCGTCGACCGCCTCGATCGCGGTCCACATGGCGGCGTCGTCGTCGAGCACCGCGGCCTCGGGGAGCGCGCCCGTGGCGCGCCGCCGCAGCCCGGACAGCGCGGCGCGGAATGCATCGTCGCCGGGGCGGGTGGCCAGGACCGCGGCGTCGACGAGCTGGCCGCGACCCGCCTGCCCCTCGGTCACCGCGTGGCTCGCCGCCGCTTCGGCGAGGCGCTCCAGGGTGGCGGCCCGGGTGAGGCCGGGCTCGAAGAGGGGGCGGGTGACGGTGCGGCCGTCGACCCCGCCGGCGAGCACGCGGTAGCCGGCCTCGTCGTCCTGCAGCACCGCAATCCCGCTTTCGCGCCACTGAAAGCCGGTGAGATCGGCGAGCACCGACGCGTACAGGAGGTCGCTCATCATGCGCCGCGTGCGCGTACGCTCGGCGTCGGCTGCGGTGGCCCCCGGGCCGAGCGCGCCGGCCCGGTAGGCCTCGGTCTCGAGCACCGCCCGCAAGAGGGCGTGGCCGGTGAACCCGACCTCGCCCAGGTCCGCTTCGAGCGCGGCGATGACGGTGAAATCGTCGGGGTCGACCGGGCGTCGCCACAACAGCTCCGCCCACGTCTGCACCGCGCATCGCCCGAAACGGTCGTCGGCGGCGACGGCGGCGCCCAGCTCGGCGGGCTCGACCGGCGTGCCGTACCACGCGGGTTCGACGTCCAGGTAGTAGGCGCCGAGGTGTTCGCGCTCGGGGTGGTACACCACGAGCTCCTGCTCGCTGGTGCCGTCGAGCCACCAGAAGCCGAAGAGCGCCGAGGCGAGCGGGTCGAGCGACGCGTGGCACCCCAGGCAGCCGGGGCTCACGTGCACGAGCTCCTCGACCGACTCGGCCAGCGCGGGGTCGAGCGCCGCCACCGCGACGGGCCGGCTCAGGTAGTCCTCGCAGAGCAGGAACTGCGCCAACGCCGAGGCCCGGTGCCGGTTGAGGTTGCCCTGGGAGGTGTCGTACCGCCACCAGAAGCCGTTGGTGCCGAGCACTCCGAGCGCGGGCCGCCCGTCGGTCCAGCGCACCTCCTGCCATCCGCTCGCCCCCTCGGGGTACGCGACCGGCCAGATCGCGGCGAGCGTCTCTTCGACCATCGTGGTGTCCCCGGTCACCACCTCGGACCACGGCCGATCGTCGGCGACGATGCGGGCCGCGAGGCGCACCGGCTCCTCGCCGATCGCGTCGCGGAACGCCGCGTCTTCTTCGCCCTGGTAGCCGAAGACGTCGCCGTCGAGCGGGAAGCGGTCGACGCGGGTGAGCCACCGTTCGCCGAGCAGGTCGGTGAGCCGGGCTTCGAGCCGCGGGTCGGCGAAGAGCTCGTCCACCAGGGCGTCGACCTCGCCCGCTTCCGCCCGATCCAGCTCGGCGTCGGTGGGGAGGGCGCCGCGCAAGTCGAGGCTGATACGCCGGTACAACGCGGCACCTTCCAGCGGCTGCACGCGCACGCCGGGCACCTCGGCGTCGGGTTCGGGCGCCGGGGCGCCGCTACAGCCGACGGTCAAGAGGACGTAAAGCCCCATGACCGGAAGCTACCACGGTGAGGGCGTCGCGCCGCGACCGGGCCGGGAGAAAACGGGGTCCGGCGCGCGACGCGCGGGGAGGGCGAGAACGTCGACCCGCCCGCGCGGTGCGCGCCAGCCTCGGCCCCGCGGCCGGCGGCGCCGGCCACGGTCGGTCGCGGCGCACCGCCCGGATCGCCTGCCTTTCGGGTTACCCGGGCGGACTGGGCGTGGCCGTCGGGATCGACCTCGGGACGAGCAACTCGTGCGTGGCCGCGATCCGCGGCGGCGAGCCTGTGGTGTTCGCGGATCAGGAGGGGCGGCGCACCCAGCCGTCCATCGTCGCGTTCGGCTACGGAAAGAGCGCGGTCGTCGGGTGGAAGGCGCGCCGGCAGCTCCTGTACGCACCGGAGAGCACGGTGCTCAGCGCCAAGCGCCTCATCGGGCGCCGCGCGGGCTCGGAAGAGGTGCGCCGGATGAAGGCGCAGAGCGCGTTCGGCATCACCGAGGGCGAAGCGGGCGACGTGCGGGTGCGCGTGCAGGGAAAGTTGTTCTCCCCCGCCGAGATCAGCGCGCACGTGCTCGTCCACATGAAGCGCATCGCCGAGCAGGCGCTCGGCGAGCCGGTGTCGCAGGCGGTGATCACCGTGCCGGCGTACTTCAACGACAACCAGCGCCAGGCCACGCGTGACGCGGCCACGATCGCCGGGTTGGAGTGCCTGCGCATCATCAACGAGCCTACGGCGGCGGCCCTGGC
>SXOM01000506.1 GCA_005776735.1 Pseudomonadota bacterium | reverse complement strand
GGCGGTGGCGTTGATGCCGACCTGCACGCCCACCGTGGTGGTCGAGCCGTCGGTCAACTTCTGGCCGTTGAACTCGGTGACGTTGGCGATGCGGTCCACTTCCGCGGACAGCGCCGAGAACTCGTCCTGGATGTAGGCGCGTTCGTCGTCGCCCAGGGTCTCCGAGGAGCTCTGGACGGCCAGCTCACGCATACGGCCGAGGATGTTGCCGACCTCGCTGGCGGAGCCTTCCGCGACCGCGATCATCGAGATGCCGTCGGCGGTGTTGCGCTGGGCCACCTTCGCGGAGCGCGCGGCGACCTTCAGGTTCTCGGCGACGCCGAGCCCTGCGGCGTCGTCGCCGGCCTTGGAGATGCGCAGGCCGCTCGAGATGCGCTGGAACGAGCCGGCGAGGTTGCGTCCGGCCTTGTTGAGCTGGGTCATCGCGCGGTTGGCGGCGACGTTGGTGTTGACAGTCATGGCCATGGCGGGGGTCTCCTGTGGGTGACTGACGACGAGAGGGGCCTCGTCATCTGTGACCTCAGTCGGACTTTCGCACCAGGCACATGAGGGGAACGCCGTAGCCCGGGCGGCGTGCGCCCGCGGCCGGAGCCCGCGCTACGGCGATCAAATCAGGTCGAAGAGGGACTTTCCCTTGCTGCTCGATGCCACCTGGAGCGCGGTCTCGTACGCGGTCCGGAGCTCGGAGAGCTGCGTGTAGGTCTCGGCCGGGTCGGCGGACAACAAGGTGTCCAGGCGCGACTCGATCTCCGTGGAGAGGCTGTCGGCGAGGCTGCCGGCATCCTCGGCCACGCGCGCGTCGTTGCCGACGTCCGCGCGCGCAGACATCACCTGGTCCAACGCGGAGTCCAGGGTGTCGAGGCTGCCGGCGATGCCCGTCGAGTCGTCGGACTCGAGCGCGGTGATGAAGTCGTCGAGCGCCCCGAAGATGTCGACGTCGCCGTCGAACACCTCCGACCCGTCGCGCGCCGTCTGCACCCACACCCCGTCGCCCACCCGCACGCTCGGCACGTCGGTGCTGCCGGCGTAGGTGCCGGTGTCGTCGTACGGGGGCGTGTCCCAGTTGGTGCCCGCGAAGAGGTAGCGCCCCGCGAAGTCCGCGTTGGCGGCCTGGAGCACGGTCTCGCGAATCGACTCGATCTCCTGGGCGATGTAGCCACGCTGCTCGGCGTTGCTCAGGTCGCTCGACGCCTGGACCGCCAGCTCGCGCGCCCGCGTGAGCTGGTCGTGGATCGTGCCCAAGGTGGAGTCGAGCTGATCGAGCTGCGCCATCGCCTGCGACGCGTTGGTCTCGTACACCGCCTGATCGAGCTTCGCCCCCTGCAAACGGTCGATCTGCCCGAGGAGCGCCGGCGCGTCGGAGGCCCGGTTCACGACCATGCCCGAGACCGCGCGCTCTTCCACCTCGCGCATGCGGGAGTTGGTCTGACGCAGGTTCGATCGGACGAGACTCCACAATCCGGACTGGGTCACGCGCACATCAGCCTCCGATCGCCAACAACGAGCGCAAGAGCTCGTCGCAGGCGCTGAGCACCTTCGCCGCGGACCGGTAGGCCGCCTGGTACTCGAGCAGGTGGGTCGCCTCTTCGTCGGTGTCCACACCGCCGGTGCTCTCCCGGAGGGTCTCCAGGTCGCCGACGAGCGCAGCCTGGGCTTCTTCGTCGCTCTCCGCGGCCGCCACGGTGGCGCCGACGTCGGAGGTGATCGCCGACACGGCAGCGCGCGTGTTCCCCGCGCCGAACAAGCTCGTGTCGTCCTCGATCTCCAGCATCGCCTCCAGGTTCACGCCGTCGCCGGGGAGCGCCGTGTCCGCGCCCGCGAACGCCAGGAGGCTCGGGTCGTCCATGAGCGCCGAGTCGACGGCGAGGACCGCTGCGGCCCCCGTTGCCGACGTCGGGAGCGTGAAGATGTCGCCACCCGCGGCCCCGTCGGCGTCGAACCCCGCGGCGTGCTGCGTGTTGAGCGCGGTCGCGAAGGTGAACGCGAAGTTGTCGAGGTCCTCGATCCACCCCTCGAGATGGCCACGCGCCTGCACGAGCCCGCCGAGCTCACCGCCGACGGTGTCGGTGACGTCGAGGCTGCCCTGGTCCATCGCGACCTGGAAGGTCACCGCGCCGGTCGAGTCTTCGCTGGAGGCGACCTCGCGCCAATCGGCGCCGGAGACCAGCGCGTGCCCGCCGAGGTACACGACCGCCTGGCCGTCCGCCTTGAGCTCCGCGCTCACCCCGATGGCCGCCCCGAGCTCGAGGATGAGCTGGTCGCGACGATCCAGGAGGTCCGCCGGGCCGACGTCGGCGCCGGAGCGCCCGATGCGGGCGTTGAGCGTGGCGATCTCCTCGAGCGCGGCGTTCACCACGGTCAGGCTCGCACCGGCCTGCTCGTCGATCGCCGAGACCGCGTCGGCGAAGCCGCCCGCGATCCGCGACGTGATCGACGCGAGCACGTCGCACGCGTGCACCACCCCCCGACGCAGCGAAGCGTCGCCGGGGTCCGTGGTCGCCGACCCGAGCGCGTCGAACACCTGATCGACCGCCTCGGCGAGGCCGGTGCTGTTGGTCGCGTCGAGGTAACTCTCCGCCACGCGGAGGTTCTCGGCGAGCGTGCCCGAGGACGCTTCGGCGCCCGCCGCATCGATCAGGCGCACGCCGAGGAGCCGGTCGGTCGAGCGCACCACGGCGCTGGCGACCGCGCCCTGTCCCACGAAGAGGCCACGCTGCGACACCGGCGCGAGCTGCTCGGTCCGCAGGGTTCGCCGCGTGTACCCCGCGGTGCCGGCGCCGGTCACGTTCTGGGTCGTGACGTCGATACCCGCCGAAGCGACGCTCAGGCCCCGCGCCCCGGTCTGAAGCGCCCCGAGCAGGCTCACCGCACACCCCGCAGGCCCGCACGTCGGTTGTAGGTCTGCGGCGCCCGCACCGGGTCGAGCGCGGCGATGGCGCCCGACACGATCTCCCCGCACGTGCGGATGCGCGCATCCAGGGCGCGGATGCGCAGGGCCACGCGCGCCGCTTCGGCGCGGGTCTCGGCGCTCGCCGTACGGATCGCGTCGATGTCGACCGCCTCTTGCAGCCGGCGCCGCTCTTCGGAGCTCGACACCAGCGCGCCCGCGTCCGCCGTCCTCGCCGCCGCGAGCTGCGCTTCCACCGCCAGGAGCAGCTGGTGGAGCACGTCGTCGGTGGCGGGGGGAAGCGGGGCCGACATGTTCAGAGCTCGCGCAGGAGCGCGTTGACCGCGTTCTCGAAGTCGTCTTCGGTGCCCAGGCGCCCGGCGTCGATGTCCGCGCGGGCTTCGGCCACCTTGTGGCTGCGGACCTCGCCGTAGGCATCGGCCCGAACCGCGCCCTGGAGCTCGGTGAGGAAGTCGCTGGTGGAGAGCGAAGCGGCCCGGCCGGCGCCGAGCGGCGCCGCGGTGCCGGCCCCGCCACGCGACACGCGGCCATAGGTGAGCGTGTCCGGGGTGGTCAGAGTGGGCGAGGAGATTTTCACGACGGCCCTCCTGCGAACCGAATCGGTCGAACCGCCACGGCCTTGAGCGGTTCATCGATCATTTTTCGCCAGGGGGTCGCCGCCGTCCCAACTCGCGGGGTCGATCGCCTGCCCGTCGCGACGCACCTCGTAGTGCAGGTGCGCGCCCGTGCTTCGTCCGGTGTTGCCGACCGAGGCGATGGACTGCCCCGCGCTGACCACGTCGCCTGCCTTCACGTCGAGGTCGCGGCAGTGCGCGTACCGGGTCTCGGTGCCGTCGCTGTGGGCGACGATCACCACGTTGCCGTAGCTTCCGCGCCGCCCGGCGAAGCGCACCGTCCCGTCGGCGGCCGCCCGGACCGGCGTGCCCTCCGCGGCGGCGAGATCGTGCCCGTGGTGCATCCGGCGCTGGCCGGTGAGCGGGTCGATGCGGGCGCCGAATGCGCTGGTCAGGCGCACCCCGCCGCCCTCGTGGTCGTGCTCGTCTCGCCCTGCCTGCACGATTCCCGGCGACGGGGGGCGCGCGCCCGGCGCGTCCGAGTGGTCCCACGAGGCGAGCACCGCCTCCTTCAGGCCGAAGCCGCCCCCTTCCGCCACGCGCTTGCCAATCTCCTGATCGAAGAGGTCGGCGAACGTGGCCATCGCCCCTTGGGACCACGGACCACCCTTCACGCTCTCGCGCATCTGCTTCGCGAGAAACGACACCATCCACGCCTCGAACTCCTCCGCAGCGGCCTCGTCCTTCCGGGCGGGGCTCGGCGCGTCAGGGCCGGAGGCGGGGGCGAGCGCGGTCAGTGCGTCCACGACCGCCCATCGGTCAGCGAGGCGCAGACTTGAGGTGTCGCCCCCGCAGCGGACCGCGCGCCGGACTCCGCTCGCGTCAGGACAGTCGCGGCGCGGGCCCCGGAATGGGCTTCAGAACGACTCGGCTGCGCTGGGCGCCGCGGCACCGGCGTCGGCCCCGGTCATCCCGGTCAGGCGCGCCCGGTAGGTCCCGAGCGCCTTGGCGCGCTCGACCGCAGGCGAACGGAGCGCCTGGCGCAAGGAGTGGATCGCCTGCTTCGCGACGTTGCCCGCCGGCGCCATGTAGTCCGAGGTCATCACGTCCACGACCCGACGATCGATGAGCACCTTGAGCAGACCGTGCGGGAACTTGCCGCTGCGCGCCAGGAAAAGGAGCGTGTTGGTGTAGCTGTCGTGCCGCTCGAAGAACATGCGGTCGTAGATCTCCGCCTTCTCGTCGTTCACCAGGCCGTCGCGACTCGCGAGCGTGTGCAACGACGTCCCCGGGTAGTAGATGACCGAGAAGACCTGGAGCCGGTAGGGCTTCGGGAGCTCGCTGACCAGGCGCAAGGTGTCGAGCTTGTCCTCGATCGTCTCGTAGGCGAGGTCGTAGATGAGGTCGTACTGCGGGGGCGCCGTGCGGTCGGTGTACTTGGTGATGATCTCGGCGGACTTGAGGATCTTGTCGTTCCCCATCGTGGACCGCTTGAACATCTTCTGGATGCGCTTGCTGCCGTGCTCCACGCCCATCTGGATGCAGTGCAGGCCCGCATCGACCAGCGCACCGTACTTCTCGTCGGTGATCGTACCCGGGCTGCCGAGCAGGTAGAACGGATCGCCGATCTTGGCCTTGTACTGCGCGGCGAAGTCCAACAGGTCGGGCAGCGGGCGGCCGAAGAAGCTGTCGTCGCTGAACCAGATGAAGTTGATGAACGGGTACTCGCGCTTGATCGTCTCCAGCTCGCCGATGACGTGCGCGGTGGAGCGGTAGCGGACGTAGCGCTGGCGCTTGTACAGGTCGCGGTAGAAGCTGTTCCCGCAGTAGGTGCACGCGTGCGGACACCCGCGGCCGGTCATCGTCTGGTAGCCGGTACGCCCGAACATGCGGCTCACCGTGCCGTTGTGCAGGTAGCGCCGCAGCAGGTCCTTGGTGACCGGCATGAGCTGGCCTTCGAACAGGATGTGGTGGTCATCCCTCGAGAAGTCGGGGGCCGGGTACCGATCGAGCTCCTGCTCCAGGCTGCCGGGCACGTTGCGGATGACGTCGGTGCCCTTGCGCCACACCAGCGACTTGATGTCGTGGAGCTTGTCGCCGTCGCCGTTCTGCAATCGCTCGCACAGGTCGAGCATCAGGTCCTCGGCGTCGCCGATCGCCACGTAGTCCGCCCACTTCGCGCACTCGTCCGGCCGGACCGAGGGGTGGAAGCCGCCCCAGATGACCGGCACGCCCAGGCGCGACTTGATCGCGTGGGTGATCTGCTTGGCGGAGTCGAAGTAGTGCGTCATCAGCGTGACGCCGACGAGGTCGCTGTCGGCACACAACGCCACCATCTGGTCGATGACCTCGGGCGCGTAGCGGTCTTCGTTCATGCGCACGTGCACACTCTCGCCGTCGCCGGCGAAGTCGGGCATGCAGATGACCTGCGTCTGGTGGCCATTGGCCCGCAGGTGCGCGCTGATGCTGCGCAGACCGTAGTTGGTGATGTCGGGGTACGGGCTGATGAGCGAGACCTTCACGGGCACACCTCGGCCCCTTCGCTATAGGCGAGGTCGCCGCGGCCGTCCACCGCTAGTTTCGGTCGTGCTCCCGCGCCGGTGACGCCCGCCACCGATGCGCGCCGTTAGTCGGCCCAGCCCGGCTTTTCGATGATCTCGGTGACCACGTCGTTGTCGAGGATCACCTCGCGCCGGAACCGCTCGACCGCCTGGTACTCGGTCTTGCTGCCGGGGATGAAGACCAGGACCGACCCGTCCTCGTGCTTCTCGAACTTGTAGATGAGCATTTCGGAGCGGGGCGCCGGGCGGCCCACGAGGCGCTTCTTGTCGAACGGGGGGCCCCACGACATCAGCACCATCTCCTTGTTCCACCCCGTCTGCACCGCGCCGTCGACGATGAGCTGCCGGATGTTCTCGTCGTAGGTGTAGTACATGTCGTAGAGCGTCGTGGGCGGGACACGCTCGATCTTCACCGACTTGAGGTAGGCGTTGCGCTCCTCTTCGGTCTTGAGCGTGAGGTAGGACTTCTGGGTGTCCTCGTCCATGAAGGGCTTCAGGGCGTAGTAGGCCTTGAACTCCTCGTCGCTGAGGTACTTCACGCGCGCCTGCCAGGAGCAGGCCGAGAGCGCCAACGCGAGCACGAACATCCACCGCATGGTCATTCCCCGAACCCCCGCCGGCTAACGCAGAACCGGGCGATGCGCCGCGACCTTCCACCCGGCCGCGGGAGAGGCGGGCGCGCATCGCACGGCGATCAGGGCATCGCCGCGAACGGATCGACCGTTCCCACCGCGGCCTCGGCCACCCACCCCTTGCGGCCGTCGCCGAGCGCCACCAGGACCTGCCCCGCCGCGACCTCGACCTGCTGCACCTCGGCGCCCGCGTGGAGCGTGAAGAGCGCGACGCCGCCGCCCAGATCACTCTGGGCGACCACTTCGTCGACCAGCACGACCGCCGCCGGCGGAAGCACCGACTCGTGCAGTCCACCCGCCGCGAGCAGCGTCCCGACCACGACGGCGCCGCTCCCCGCGGCCGCGAGCGGGAGCGCGGTCGCGCGCCGGCGCGCCGCGACGAGCAGCAGGCCTGCGCCCACCATTGCGCCCCCGATCCACATCCCCTCGTCCGCGGTGACCGCGGCCTGCCAGGGCGCCCACGCCGGCGCCGGGTCGGGCGTGACCACGTCGTCGCGCACCCCACGCCGCGCAAAGTCGAGGTTGGCGGCGCTGTCGGGATCGCGGGGCGCCAGGGCGAGGGCCCGCCGCCACGCGAGGATGGCGAGCGCGGGGCGATCTTCGCGGAAAAGCACGTTTCCGAGGTTGTAGTACACGTCGGCGTCGACGGCGCCCGCCGCCAGCGCTTCGCGGTACCCGCGCTCCGCGTCGGGGAGCCGACCCGCGGCCAAGGCCTCGTTGCCGGCCTGGAACTCGGCCTCTCCCGCCGCGAGCGCGCCCATCACGAAGAGGAGCGTCATCGCGACTCCACCCAGGCCCGGACCTCGGCCTCGGGGAGGCCCCCGTCGCCGCGGTAGCGCGCCTGGTCGAGCTGCCGGTAGAGCCCCACCGCCGCTTCGCCCAACGTGGCGACGTCCTCGCGCTTGAGCTCGGGCTCCGGCCGACGCAGGCGCCGCGCGGCCTCTTCGCGGAAGATGCGCTCGAGCCCCGCGAGGCGCGCCTCCCGGTCGGCAGCCAGATCGGCGAACCCGAACCGTTGCGGCTCGGCGCCCGGGCGGGCGCGCCGGCGGAGGCGAGGGGCAAACTCCCAGGCGAGGAGCGCACCGCCGGGCACGCAGAGCAGCGCAGCCCAGGCGCCCGGCCACGGCGCACCGAGGGACACGTCGGTGCGCACCGGGAGGATGTCCTCGCCCAGCGAATCGACCGCGGTCTTCCGCGCGTCCGGCTCGCCGAACGCCTCGACCGCGGCGGCCTCCGCAGCGCCGCCGACGGTGAGGGTGATGGGCGGTAGCTCCTCGACGACGTACTCGCCGCGCGCCGGGTCGAACCAGCTCTGGCGCACCGCCGGCAGGACCAACGTTCCCGGACGCTCCGGCACCACCGCGCGCTTGGCCCGCGCGGTCGCCGCGAAGTGCCCGTCCCGGATCTGGCTCTCGATCGCCGGGGAGTCGTCGTACACCCGGAATCCGTCGCCCGTCCATGCCGGGAAGACGACGCCCGCCAGCGCTCCGTCGCCGGCGAGCTCGATGTCGACGGTCACGGTGTCTCCCACCTGCACCGTGGTCGCGCTCGGGGTTGCGCGCAAGGTGAAGGAGCCGACGAGCCCGCTGAAGTCGGCGGGCCGCCCCGCCGTCGGGAGGTCCCGGACCTCGAGCGCGAGCGGTTCGCTCACCACCGTCTCGCTCTCCAGGTCGGTGAACCCGGGCAGGTCGCGCAGGAACGGATCGCTCGATCCGCGGCGGCGTTGCACCGCGAACTGCCCGAGGAGCGTGGCGCCGCCGAGCTTTCCGCGACCGCTCGCCTTGGCGCGCATGGGGTACCACAGCTCCGCCACTGCCAAGGCATCCTTGCCCGAGCCGAGGCGGTACTCGGAGGTGAGCGGGTCGACGCCGGGCTCCGGGGTCAGTCGTTCGTCTTCGGGGGGCCCCCAGCGGACGTTCACCAGGCTCCGCGGCGTCTTGAAGCGGAGGTGGTACACGAGCACCTGCCCCACCCACGCGACCGGGTGGCTCAGGTCGGCCGCCAGGGCGTCGACGCCGCCCGCGTCGCGTTCGGCCACGCGGAGCTCGAGCGCGTCGGCGTGCAGGACTCCAGCCGCCGTCTTCACCGCCAGGGGTCCGATGGAGTAGACGCCAGCGGTGGTGGCCGACACCTCGTAGCGGAAGGTCTGCGTCTCGGTCACGTCGAAGTTGTACATCTGGCGCGACCGTGCGCGCGTGAGGTAGCGGATGGTGAGACCGGCCGGCGCGTCGATCACCGGCGGCCGCGCGATCTCGGCGTCGGTGACCTGCACGGTGAGGCCGACGGACTGGCCCGCCGCGACCTCGGTGGCGTCGAGCTGCGCCGCGAGGCCCGCGGCGTGGGCGATGGAAAGAAGCGCGTGGATCACCAGTCCTTCTCCGTATCGCGGCCCGGCACCATCACGTGCGGGCGACCGTCCTGCACCCCATCGACCAGCCGAGCGGCTTCGGCGGCCGACATCTGCCCCGAGGCCGTCGGCGTGTCCACCGTCGTCGGCGTGTCGCCGGTGTCGCCGCCGGCGGTGGGATCGCCGGCGCCGGCGCCCGCCGCGGGTTCGGCCCCCTCGGCGCCCGGGTCGCCGGGCTCCGCCGGACCCCCCTGGCCGTCTTGGGGCGGCGAACCGCCTTGCCCGGCCTGGCCCGACTGCGGCTCCTGGCCCGCCGCGCCGTCCTGCGGGGGCTGCCCGCCTTGCCCGCCTTGCCCACCTTGGCCTTCCTGGCCCTCCTGGCCCTCCTGGCCTTCCTGGCCGTCCTGGCCCTCCTGGCCCTCCTGGCCCTCCTGGCCCTCCTGGCCGTCCTGGCCGTCCTGCGGTTCCCGTTGGCGCTGCTCCCGGAGGGCCACCTCGCGCTTGACCACCTCCAGGTTCTTCTCGGCCGCGACCATCGTCGGATCCGCGGTGTGTGCCCCGTCGAACAGGTTCACCGCCTCGTCCAGTCGGCCATCGCGATAGGCCGCATTACCAGCGTTGTACCTATAGGTTGGCGCACGCTCAGGGTCGGCCTCGGCAAGGGCGCGGTACAGGCGCTCGGACTCGCGGAAACGGCCCGAGCGGTAGAGCGCTTCGGCCAGACCCCGCGCCACCTCGACGTCTCCCGGCGACTCGACCCGGGCCTGGCCGAGGCGCTCCACCGCGCGCGCCCACTCCCCGGCACGCGCCGCCGCGAGGCCCTCTTCGCGCGCGCCGGCCCAGGCGGCGTCGGGGAACGCCAGGCCGACTGCCAAGAGGAGCATCCCCACCCGCACGACCCGGCGCGGGCCGATGTTCGCGGCTGCGGCGAGGACGAGGGCGATCAGCCCGACAGCGAGCGGCCACTGGTACACCTCGTTGGGTACCTTCTCACGGCGCACCTCTCGTTCGTCCGCGACGAGGGAGCCGCGGATCTCGCCTTCGTAGAGCTGCGTCACGTCGCCGGCGCCCACCACCGCCGTGACGTAGGCGCCGCCGGTCTGCTCGGCCAGCTCGCGGAGCGTGGCCGGCTGCAAGCGAGTCATGACCATCTCGCCGGAGCGGTCCTTCTTGAACCCGCCTTCGGGGAGCGGGATGGGCGCGCCGGACTCGTCGCCCACGCCCAGGGCGTACACCCGGACCCCCGCTTCGCGCGCCCGCGTGGTGGCCGCGGCCAACGCTCCCGGGTCGTCGTGGGCCTCCCCGTCGCCGACCACGAGGATCGCGCGGCCGGCGCTCCCCCCGCGGGTGAGCATCTGCACCGCCGCATCCAACCCGCCGGAGAGCGCCGTTCCCTGCGCCCGGATCGTCGAGGTGTCGCTGTCGGCCAGCGTCCACGCGAAGGTGCCGTAGTCGGTGGTCAGCGGGAGGCGCACGTACGCGCCGCTCGCGACCAGGACCAGGCCCACGCGGTCCCCGCGCAAGAGCCCGACGAAGTCGGTGAGCTCGCGGCGCGCGCGCTCCATCCGCGACGGCGAGACGTCCTGGGCGTCCATCGACCGCGAGACGTCGAGGACGACGACGATGTCGACCCCCTTGGCGCGCCGCTGCACCCACTGGAAGCCGAGCTGAGGCTGCGCGGCGGCAAACGCCAGCGCGCCGACCGCGACCACCAACGCCACGGCCTGTACGGCGCGCGCGCGGGAGAGCCCAGGCGGCACCAGGGACAGCAACGCCTCGGGAGCGAAGAGCGCGTGCAGGAGCGCATCCCGACGGCGCCACGCGCCGACCAGGAGGAGCGTCGCGCCGGGCACGAGCACGAGCAGGATCAACCACTCCGGGCGCCCGAACGTCACGGCAACCTCCGCAGGACGGTGGTCGAGAGCAACAGCTCGATCCCCAGGCAGACCAGCGCGGGCCCAAGCGCGCGGAGGAACAGCTCGTCGCGATGGACGTACTCCTTCACCTTCGCGGGCGACGGCTCGAGCGCATCGATCTTGGCGTACACCTCGGCGAGGCTGCGCGCGTCGACGGCGCGGAAGTAGGCCCCGCCCGTGAGCGAGGCCACCTCGGTGAGCGTACGCTCGTCGACGTCGGCCCCGCCGCCCCCGAGCATGCCGAGGAGCCCCTGCCCGGCCGCCGCACCGACGCCGATGGTGTACACCCGGATGCCGAGCGCAGCGGCCGCCTCCGCCGCCTGCACCGGCTCGATCTGGCCCGAGTTGGACTTCCCGTCGGTCACCAGGATGATGACCTTGCTCGGGGCCTCCAGTTCCTTCAGTCGTTTCGCCGCGACGGCGATCGCGTCCCCGACCGAGGTGGAGGAGCCCCCCGCCATGCCGATCTCGAGCTGGCCGATGAAGTCGACGAGGCCCACCTTGTCGAGGGTGAGCGGCACCTGCGTGAAGGCCTGTTCGCCGAAGACCACCAGGGCGAGGCGGTCGTTCTCCCGCGCCTCCGCGAACTGGGCCATGACGCGCTTCCCGGCTTCCAGCCTGGACAAACGGCTGCCCCCCAAGACCATGTCCTCCGCGCGCATCGAGCCGGAGGTGTCCATCGCCAGCACGATGTCGACCCCTTCACTCTCACGCTCCACTTCGCGCGTGACCGCCTGCGGGCGCGCCAGCGCCACCACCACGAGCGCCACGGCGAGCGCCTGGAGCACGGCCGGCACCCACGCGACCAGCGTGCGCACCGAGGCGCCGCCGCGCATCGACGCGGTCGCGGAGAACCGCAGCGCCCACGGCCGCCAGATCGCCACCAGCGGCAGGGCCGCGAGCGGCATCGCGAAGAACCACGCGGGAGAGGCCCACTCAAACACGGGCACCTCGGCCGATCGGCTGGACGAGGAGGTGAAAGTCGCGATCCAGTCGTTCGAACAGGTCGGCGTGCTCGGTGCGCTCCGCGAACTTCACGAGGTCGGTGGCACCGAGGAGTCGGCGTGCGGCGTCGAGCTCGATCGCCGTGAAGGAGCCTGCGAGGTTGTCGAGGATCTCGCGCGTCGTCCGTCGGGTGGCGGGGAAACCCCACGCCGCGTCGACCCAGCCCCGGAAGATCTCCGACATCTGCCGCGCGACCTCCTCCGGAGGAAGGTCCGTGCGCGCGCGCAGCGCTGCCCAGGCGCGTTGCGCCACCACGTGCGGCGGGTCGGGCACCGGCGGCGGCGGCGGCGGCCGCAACCGCTGGTAGGCCCACCAGCCCCCGCCCACCGCCAGGACGCCCGCCAGGCCGCCCGCCACCACCCACGGCCACAACGGCGGCGGTGCCGGCGGCACCGAAGCGAGGTCTTGCAGCTCACCGGCCTTCGGGCCGTCGACGCCGATGTCGAGGAAGACCCGGATTGGGGCCCCGCCGGCCGGCGTCACGGTGATGATGTAGCTGCCATCGGGCCCGGAGACCGTCCACACCGCCTCCCCGGCGGGGGCGACGACGAGCCCGCGGTCACCCAACTCGACGCTCGCACCGACCGGCGTGTGCAGGCGGGTGCTCCCCCCGCTCGCGATGTCTGCGGACTCGACGTACACCGGCGCATCGGGCGCGGCGGGCAGCGGCGCCGGCGCACACGCCAGGAGAACCGCGAGGATCATGCGCTGCCCCGGAAGTGGGCGTGCAGCCGCTGGAACGCGTCGTCCCGGGTGCTCACCGCGCTGGCGCGGAGCCCCAGCCGGCGCAGATCGGCCAGCCTTCGGTCGAGGCCCACGGCCGCGACCCAGGTGCTCGCGTCGACCGTTCTCACCGCGCCCGACTCGGCATCGCGAACCGTGACCAGGCCCAGGTCGGGGAGCGCCTGCTCGAGCGGATCGTGGACCAGGAACGCGTGCACCCGGTGACGGCGCAGCAGGATGCGCACGGCGTCCTGCCACGCGGGCGGCCCCTGGAAGTCCGACAACACGATGACCGCCGCGCGCCGCTTGAGGACCTTCTGCGCGTGGGTGAGCGCCGCCCCGAGCTGGGTGCCCCGATCGGACTCCAACGCTTCGTAGGCCGAGCGGATCACCTGCCACGCGTGCCCGCGGCTGCGGCGCGGCGGCACGAAGCGCTCGACGCCGTCGGAGAAGGTCAGGAGCCCCACGCGGTCGCCGCTCCGGAGCGCGGCGTAGCTCAACGCCCCCGCGAGGCGCGCGATCTGGAGGCGCTTGTCGGTGCGGCCATCGCGCCCACCCGAACCGAACCGCACCGAACCGGAGCGGTCGACCACCAGGAGCATCGTGAGCTCTCGTTCCTCACGGAAGACCTTGAGAAACGGCTCGCCGCTGCGCGCGGTGACGTTCCAGTCGATGCGCCGGATGTCGTCTCCCGGCGCGTAGGTGCGCACCTCCTCGAACTCCATACCCGAGCCGCGGAAGGCCGACCGGTACTCGCCGGCCAAGAGGGCGTCCACACGCCGGCCCACCTGCACATGCAGCCGACCGATCTGACGCAGCTCTTCCGGAGTGAGCACCGGGCCTCCTCAGGGCGTACGGATCGAGGCCAGGATCTCGCGGACGATAGCGTCCGCGCCGAGCCCCTCGGCCTCGGCGTCGTAGGTCAACAAGAGCCGGTGCCGCAGCACGTCCAGGGCGATCTCCTTCACGTCGTCGGGCGTCGCGAAGTCGCGGCCGTCGAGCAGCGCGACCCCGCGCGCGGCGGCCGCCAGGGAGATCGTCGCGCGCGGCGAAGCGCCGAACTGGACGAAGCGGGCGAGCCGCTGCGACACCGATCCGGGCTGCCTCGTCGCGTGCACGAGGCTCACGATGTAGTTCTGCAGCACGGGCTTGAGCGTGACGCGCCGGCACAGGTCCTGGAGCGCGATGAGCCGCTGGGTGCCGAGGACCGGTCGGGCCCGCTCCGCGGGGCGTGCGCTCCGCTCGAGCACCTGCCGCTCTTCGTCTGCCGTCGGGTAGGTGACCTGCAGCTTCATCATGAAGCGGTCGACCTGCGCCTC
>SXOM01000505.1 GCA_005776735.1 Pseudomonadota bacterium | reverse complement strand
GCTGGTCGGCGCCTTCGCGCTGCGCATCGCCACCGCGCTCCAGCGCCCCGTCGCCCCCGGTGCGGGCCGCGCGGCAGTCCCGGCGCGCGTCGGGACGGTCGCGGCGCGGCCCCCGCCCTCCGAACAACCGGGATAGCCCGCCGCCCATGATCACCTGCACCCGGCGGCTGGAGTGGGACGCGATGCACCGCATCCCGCGTCACGAGTCCAAGTGTGCGGCGTTCCACGGCCACCGCTACGCGGCGGAGATCACCGCGCACGCCGCGGCGCTCGACGACCGCGGGCGGGTGGTCGACTTCGGGGTCATCAAGGAGCGCGTGGGCGGCTGGATCGACCGGCAGTGGGACCACACCGCGATCCTGATGCGCGGCGACCCCGACCCGGCCATCCCGGCGCTCGCGGCCAGCAACGCCGCGGCCGGCCGGCCCGTGTACTGGATGTCCGAGCCGCCGACCGCCGAGAACATCGCGGCCGAGCTGGCGCGCGTCGCCGGCGACCTGCTCGCCGACACCGGCGTCCAAGTGGTCCGCGTGCGCATCTGGGAGACTCCGAACGGGAGCGCCGAGTGGGATGGCCTGGTCCGGTAAGCTCGTCGGCGGGCTGATCGGCGGCATGCTCGGCGGCCCGATCGGGGCGGGACTGGGCGTCACGGTCGGCCACGTCCTCGGCGACGCCGGGCGGGCGCTCGAGCTGCATCGACTCGACTGGCAACATCATGCGTTCGGCGAGGCTGGCCCGGGGGTGGCCCTCACGCCGGTCTGGACGGCGCGCGGCCTGCTCGGGGTCGACGTGCGGGTGCGCGTGGCGGTGGGCGACTCGCTGCGCCGGGCCACGGTGACCCCCGAGGACCCGGACGAGGTCTGCGCGGCCCCCCGGGTGCTCGTCCCCTACGGCGAGCTGCCCGACGGCGACACGGTCACCGTGCGGGTCCGCATCGACGCCGGCGCGGGTCGGGACGACGAAGCGGTCTTCCAGCTTCGGATGCCGAACACGGTGCGCCGGCTCGGCGGGAGCGGCCCGGCGCGCGCGGTGATGGCGCTGGTCGGCTGTGCGCGCGCCGGCGGGCGTCCGCTCGACAAGGCCGCGGTGCGGTTCATCCGCACGAGCTTCCTGGAGGGGCTGGAGCTCGACGAAGACGGCCGGCTCTGGCTCGGCGAGTGGCTCCGCGAGCTCGCCGCGGCCGACGCCGCGCGACTGTTGCCCGAGAAGGTCGCCCGACGGCTCGACCCGCACCTCGACGACGAGGGGCGCGCGCGGCTGGTGGCGTGGTTGTGGCGGGGCGTCGCCGAGGCGTTCCCCGGCCCGGCGCCGTCGGCGTGGGTCCGGGCGTTGGCTGGGGCGCTCGGGACCGACCCCGCCGCGATCGGGGTCGAGGGCGACCCGCGCCTGGAGGCCTGGGCCACGCTCGGGGTCTCCCCCGGCACCACGGGCGACGCGCTGCGCGAAGCGTGGTTGGCGCTTGTGCATCGGTGGCACCCCGATCGTGCCCGTACCCCCGAAGACGTCATCGTTTGCAACCGCCGAATGGCCGAACTCAACGCCGCGTACCGACTCCTGAACCCCTGAGGCTCCCATGCTCCTGCTCCTCGCCCAGTTCGCCGCCGCCGCCGAGCTCACCGTCTTCACCCAGACGCCCGCCGCGGTGAGCGTCGACGGGGTGCTCCTGGAGTACGACGAAGCGAGCCTGCTGTTGGTCGCCCGCAACCTGCGTGCCGGCAAGCACGCCGTGAAGATCGAGACCCTCGGCCGCAAGGCGATCACCCAGATGGACGTCACCCTCGATCAGACCGAGCGGATCGACCTCTACTACAGCGCGCGCACCCTCTACGAGGTGGGCGGCGGCCTGGTCGGCGAGCCTGCGGTGACCACACTTCCGGCGCAGGTGCCGGCGCTGGAGGGCTTCGGCAAGGGCCGCGCGAGTGTCGGCAAGGGCGGCAAGACCAGCACGACCAGCGTGTCCGCCGGTCCGGTCGGCGCGAGCGTCGTCATCACCGAGGGCACCACCACGAGTGTACAGATGGGCGCCGGCCTCGGCGGCGTCTCGGTCGTGGTGGTCGAAGGCACCACCTCGCCGCCCAAGGCGCCGCCGCCGCCCGCGCCGCCGCCGCCCCCGGCCGCACCGCAGGCGGTCCAGGTGATGTTCTCGCTCAAGGACAGCTTCGACATGAGCAACGTCTACGTCGACGGCCAGCGGGTCGCCGAGTTCCGCACGGGCGACCAGTCCAAGACCATCACCCTGATGAGCGGCCCGCACACGGTCGAGATCAAGAGCTTCACCGAGTTCGACACGTGGTTCAAGGGCACGCTCCTGGTCACCCCCGGCGACACGATGAAGATCGGGTACGCCGAGGACGAAGCGTTGGAAGTCTACAACCGGCCGAGCGGGGCGTGGGTGCCCAAGTAGGGCGTTGCGCCGCGACCGGGCGCGAAGCGTGCGGGGTCTGGCGCGCAACGCGCCCCCGGCGCGGGCCGGTCGCCCGCCGGCCGGGATAGCCGCCGCGGCATGAGCTACCCTGCCCGTCCTGCCCCCACGCCCGCTGCCCTCACCGCCCAGGAGCGGTTCCATCGCGAGACGCTCGACGAGGTCGTCACCGCCGTGCAGACCGAGCCCGTCGTCGTGGTCGGGATGGCGTGGAACATGGCGGTGAAGTCGGCTCGCCGGGCGCTCACCGAAGCGGGGATCGCGCACCGGTACCTGGAGTACGGAAACTACGTCGTCGGGTGGCGCCGCCGCCTGGCGATCAAGCTCTGGGCCGGCTGGCCGACGTTCCCGATGGTGTTCGTGCAGGGGAAGCTGGTCGGCGGCGGCTCCGACGCGAAGAAGCTGCTCGCGAGCGGCGATCTGCAGAAGCTGCTCGCCGCGGGGCGCGAGGCGTAGCGGGCGGCGCGGCGCGGCGCCTACCCTTCCGCCCAGCGGAGGAACCCCTCCGGGTCCGCCTGGACGCGCGCGAGCAGCGTCGGCGGGAGCGTGCCCGCGCGGATCGCGACAGACGCCTCCGTCTCCCCGAACGCCTCCGCCAACGCGGCGAACCGCTCCGATGCCAGTTGCCGCTCGCCGCTCTCGACCTTGCTCAACAGCGAAGGGCTGATGCCGAGCCGGGCGGCGAGCTGCGACTGCGACCAACGGAAGGCCGCGCGCCGCTCGGCGAGCCACACCCCGAACGGAACCGGCCGGACCTCCGCGGGGGGGCGTTGCGGGGGGGCGGAGCCCCCCTGCCCCAAAATCGTGGCCGAATCCTGCATCGCGGAGGGTGCCGGCCACTCCAGCGTGGCCCACGCGCTGTGGTTGTGGATGCTCTCCACGTTCTCGACACTCACCCGCAACCACGTCGCGCGCGGCCGCAACGCAGCGGTGACCTCGCGGATCAAGTCCTCGACGAAGCGCGGGTTGTCGTAGGCCTGCTCGGTCACCCACTTCTCGTCCTCGCGCTTGAGCAGCGCATACAACGGCGACGACGCGCACGCCTCGACCGCCTCCACCACGTCCTCGATCCACAAGAACTCGGTGCTCCGAACCCAGACGTCCACCCAGGACCGCTGGTTGTGCGCCCCGCGCTCGCTGATCGCCTTGCTGCACGGACACAGCGTCGTGACCGGAACACGCACCTCCAACACGAAGTCGAACGTGTCGCCGTCCTTGCGCGCATGGAACGCCGCGCCGTACTCCATCAAAGACGCCACACGACTCACCGGCGCCAACCGCTCCATGAAGTACGGAAAGCGCACGTCGAGCTGCACCCGATCCGCACCCAGCCGACCCTGGATCTGCGAACACAACTCAGGCAGGGTATGCAACGAGAGTTCGCCGCGGACACTCCCGAGCACCTCCACGAACCGCGACATGTGCGTGCCCTTGACGTCGCCGGGCAGGCTCACCGTGGCGTCGATCTCGGCCACCACCGGCTGCGCCCGGTTCTGGCGGTCCCACACCGTCACCGGCCAACGTAAGCCGCGAATCCCCACCCGGTCGAGCGGGATGCCCCGGTCGTCGGCGTGGCTGGCGTGGTCGGGGAGCAGGTCGCGGATGGGGACGGAGTTCATGGCGCCGCGATAGTCGGCCGTGACAGAAGCGTCAAGGGCGGCGCGACGGGCCCGTCCCGAGGCGCGGGGAGGCGCGAACGCGCCGCGTCGCCACCGGGGCGCACACCGCGGGTGCGGAAGTCCACGCCCACGGCCGTCACCGCATCGTCAACGCCCGGTCAGCGGCGGTGAGCGTGGGGTTGGGTGTGGGTTACCGCCCGGGTGTGCTCGCCTTCCTCCTCCTCGGCTGCCTGGAGCCCTTTCCGACCGACCGCCACGACCTCGTCGACCTGCGGATCGTCGGGATGCGGGCCGACGCCGACGGGGTGCTCGGCGCCTATGTGTGGGACGGCGCCGAGGCGTGGAGCGCCGCCGCCCCTGCCCGCGAATGGGGCGGCGACGCCCGCTGCGCGGTCGACTGTCGCCTGGACGGCCCCGGCGCGGCCGAGCTCACGGTCACCGCGTCCAGCGGTGCCACCGAGGCCGGGAGCCTGGACTGGGGCGCGGGCGCGGCGGTCGCAGAGCCCGAGCGTCCCTACGTCGTGGTCGACGGCGACGTGGCCACCCTGGAGTTGGAGGTCCCCGGCGCGGAGCGGGTGCGCTGGATGGCGCCCGCGGGCGAGCTGGAGGAGGTCGCGTCCGACACCGTCGAGTTCACCGCCCCCGGCGAGGGCGTGTGGCCGGTGGTCGCGCTGTGGCTCGACGGCGAAGGCGGAAACGGGTGGACCACGCTCGACGTCGTGGTGGGTGTGGAAGGGCCGTTCCTCGCCGTCGGGAACCGCCGGTTCCCGTTCGCCGCGCAGCTCGCCGCCGGGCCCGTCCGCGTGCAGGCCGACGTGGTGTCCGACCCCGGCCTGGCCGGCTTCGCGCTGAGCAACGTCCTGGTGGACGACGGCACCGCGCTCGACGCGGTGTGTGGCGACGACGGCGGGGTCTGGGATCCCGACGCCGTGGTCGAGCGCCGCTGTGGCCTCAACGACGTGCTCGGGGCCCGCGTGCGCGTCGACGCCGAGGTGCTCCCGTGATCGTGCTGCTCCTCGCGGCCGCCTGGGCCGACGACCCCGCCCCGTGGCCGCCGCCGGAGACGCCGCCCGCGCCACCTGCCGCCGACGCCCCGCCCGCGCCCGCCGCGGCGGGCCCCGTGTCCCCGGCGGCCGACGCCGAAGACCAGACGGCCAGCCAGGAGGGCACCTACGAGGTGGTCGTCGAGGCCCGTCGCGACGCGCCGGTCGTCTCCGAACACACGCTCGACCGGGAGCGGGTGTTGTTGACCCCCGGCACGTTCGAGGACGCGGTGCGGCTGGTCCAGGCGCTCCCGGGCGTGGCGCTCACCCCCGAGTATTCGCCGACCGCCGGCGACCTCGCGGTGCGTGGTTCCGACCCCTACGAGACCCGCTATCTGCTCGACGGAATCGAGCTCCCGTACCTGTACCACTTCAACGGCTACAGCTCGGTCCTGCCCGCCCGCCTGCTCGACGAGCTCCAGTTCTACCCGAGCACCTTTGGCGCCGGGTGGGGCAACGCCACCGGCGGCATCGTCGACACCCGCAGCACGTGGACCCGGCCCGATCGGCCGCGCGCCAGCGCCAACGCCAACTTCGTGATGGCGGGCGCGGAGCTCGCCTTGCCCAGCGGCGACGACTGGACGCTGCGGGCGAGCGCCCGGCGCAGCTACCTGGACCTCGTCACCCGCGACGACCCCCAATACACCGCGTTCCCGATCTTCTCCGACTGGTACGCGCGCCTGGAGTACGCCCCGAGCTCGGAGGTTCGCTGGGCGCTCACCGGTTTTGGCGCGGCCGACAGCTACACGCGGTACGCGGGCGAGCCGACGCTCCTCGATGCGTGGGAGCAGGAGGTCAACCCGGGCCTCGAGTATGCCAAGCGGTACGACATCGGGCAGCTCACGCACCGCCACCTCGTCGGGACCACCCGGTTCGAAGGGGCGCTGGCGTTGACGGGCTACTCGGTGGACAGCGTGCTCCCCGCGGCGTCCGACGAAGAGGACCTGCTGCGCATCCAGCTCCGCGAAGACGCCACCTTCCTGGTCCGGCCGTGGCTCCAGCTCAGCGCGGGCGTCGAAGCGCGGTACGAGGGGCTCACGCTCGAGGTCCAGACCGACCGCTCGTGGCCCGAGGTCGCCCGGGAGAGCGCCCTTTTGGAGCGCGGGGTCGCGACGAGCGGTCATGTCGACCGCGTGATCGCCGGGGCCTACGCCGAGGGCATCTTCACGGCGGGCAAGTTCCGGTTCGTGCCCGGCGTGCGCGTGGACGGCGACACGCTCACCGGCGAAGCCGCGGTCGACCCCCGGTTCAACGCCCGCTGGAAGATCGGCGCCGACGAGCAGCTCCGCATCGCGGTCGGCCAGTACTCCCAGTTCCCGCAGGCGGTGTGGATGGCGCCCGAGGTCGGCAACCCGGACCTCGGCGCGGCTCGCTCCCGCCAGGCCGCGCTCGGCTTCGACTACGCGATCGCCGGCCGTTGGGAGCTGGCGCTCGATGTGTGGGGCAAGCTCGGCGAGGAGCTCGTGGAGATCGACCCTGGCGTGGCCCCCCAGGGGGGAGTCGAGGGGGTCGCCTACGGGGTCGAGCTCGAGACCCGGTACCGCATCCGCCAGGTCTTCTTCGCGTCGTTGGGGGTCACCCTCGGCCGCAGCGAACGGGACGGCCACCTGTACGACTACGATCAGCCCTGGGCGTTCAACCTCATCGGGAGCTGGAGCTTCGCGCCGACGTGGAACGTCGGGCTGCGCTACCGCGCGAGCGAAGGCCTGCCGTACACCCCGGTGGTCGACGGCACCTACCAGGCGGCCGACGACAGCTACACGCCCGTGTTCGGCGAGCCCAACGCCGAGCGCCTGCCCCCGTTCCAGAAGATCGACGTCCACGTCCAGAAAGACTTCCGCTTCCGCACCTGGAGCCTCGCGCTCTACAGCGAGCTGTGGTTGGTGCCACCGGGCAGCAACGTGATGTACGTCGCGTGGAACTACGACTACGACGACGTCGGCGAGGTCAGCGGACCGGTCTTCATCCCGCTGCTCGGCGCCCGCGCCGAGTGGGGCCTGGAGCCGCGGCCCGAGAAGCCCTGACCGGAGGTCTTCGCACCGCCGTCACGCGCGCCCCCGCGCCCGCAAGCCCTCCCACAGCCCCGAGTAGTTCAGCAGGAGGTCCGTCAGCGCCGCGCGGATGGCCGGCGAGTTGAGCGCCTGCGTGCTCATGGCTTTGTCGGCGTCGAGCTCGCTCATGATCGCGATGAGCACCTCCGACTTCAGGTCGGGCGAGCTGGCGAACTGCTCCTTCGAGTTGCTCGTCGCCTGCTGGATCAGCGTCTCGGACTCCAGGAGCTTCCCGAGCAGCACCTGGTTGACGTAGACGAGCTTGTCCTCGTCCGTCAGCTCCCCCTCGAAGAGAGCGTTCACCTTCTCGATCAGCTCGCGCAGGTAGGCCCGCTCGGGCTCGCGGACGAACCCGGTGCCCGCCTCCGTGAGCGGGTCGAGCTTGGGGGACTGCCCCAACCCGAGCGGCAGCACCACCTTGCCCTGCTTCTTCAGGGCGTGGTGGGTGAGCGTGACCTTGGACAGGTCGATGGCCGAGCGCTCCCGGCCGAACTCCAGGAGCGGTGCGAGCCGCTTGAAGAAGATCGCCCGCTTCTCGATGGTGGTG
>SXOM01000504.1 GCA_005776735.1 Pseudomonadota bacterium | reverse complement strand
GGCCCGCGCGTACTCCACCGCCGCCTCGGGCGCGCCGCTCCCGGTGCGGCACACCGGCGCCGCGCCCGCCCAGGCCAGCCCCCGCGGGTCGGCGGCCGCGATCCACACCCCGGGCAGGCCCCGGCGGCTGTCCTCGAGGTACAGCACGGCCGCGTTGTCGACCACCGGCACACTCTGCGCGAGCTTCTGGGTGTTGCCCAGGTCGTCGGACACGGCGAGCTCGTAGCTGGACTCCCCCGGGAGCGCGTCGAAGGCCACCGCGGCGCTGCCCTCCGGCCCCGCGGTGAACGGACCATAGGTGCGCCCGCCGATGCGCAACGACGCCCTCGCGCCCGGCTCGGCCGCGAGCGTGGCGGTGTACCGCGCGCGCAAGCGGACGACGGCCACCGTGGGAGGCGCGAACGGATCGTCGAGGTCGAGCACCCCCACCACCACCGGACGGGCTTCACGCGCGGCGGTGGGGGTGACCCGGAAGACCAGGCCGCCGTCGACGGCCCGCGGGGGCGCGACCACCCCTTCGGAGGCCCGGACCCGCACCCGCTCGGGGGCCACGCCCGCCCCCGACACCCGCACATCCACGCCGCCGTCGGTCAGCGCGACCTCGGCCGGGACCGCAACCACGAGCCGGGAAGCCGCCGACGCCCCGACCGCGAGCGCCCCCTCGGCCCCCGCGGCCGGCCACCGCAGGCGCACCGAGGTCTCGGTGGGCACCACCTCGACCCACGCTCCCCCTTCGGCCGCCACGCGGGCGCTGACGAGCCGTGCACCCGACACGACCAGCTCGTCCGGCCGCAGCCCGGCGCCGCACCCGACGCACACGACCTGCACCCGCGCCGGCTCGCCGAGACGCAACGCGCCCTCGGGCGTAGCCAGCAACAACTCAGCGGCGACGGCGCTCGCGACGGTCCAGAACATCCGCCGTCAGCGTAGCGCGTCGGCGCCCCGCGGCACCGCCCCCGGGCGCTACGGCTCCTCTTCCCAGATGCTCTCGCCCTTGGACTTGAGGTAGCGGCCTTCGCCGATCGTGTGACCGGCCACGGCCACCAGCCAGTTGCCGATGCCGGGGAGCAGCGCGACGAAGCACAACATGACGCTGAAGCCGCCGAGCGACACCAGGACGAGCAGGAGCTGGTAGAGCGGAGAGCCGGAGTGCATCGCGCGACCTCGAACGGGGTCGCCATGCTAACCCGTGGGCTCCCGGAGCGCACATGCCCGAGCTGCCTGAGGTCGACTGGTGTGGGCGGAGCCTCGCCCGGTGGAGCGCCGGGCGCCGCGTCGTCGCCGTCGAGGTCCTCGACCCGCGGAGCATCCGCGCCCACCGCACCGCGCGTCCGACCGACGGGCACCCCAACGGGCGCGCGGCGGTCGAGGCGGTGGTGCTCGGTCGGCCGCCCGGCCCCATGGAGCGCCACGGCAAGCGCCTCTTGTGGACTTTCGGGGCCCGCGCCCTCCTCCTCCACCTCGGCATGACCGGCCGCTGGACCCGCGCGGCGACCTCGTTCCCGAAGGTCCGCCTGCACCTGGACGACGGCCCCCCGCTCACGTTCGGGGATCCGCGCCTGCTCGGCGGGGTGGTGCCGCTGGAGCTGGCCGACGGGCGCGCGGCGCTCCGCGACGAGCTCGGTCCCGACGCGCTCACCGACCCGCTCCCCCCCTTCCGCGGCCGCCGGCCCATCAAGGTCGTGCTGATGGACCAGGCCGTCGTCGCCGGCCTCGGCAACCTGCACGCGGCCGAGGCCCTGTGGCGGGCGGGAATCGCCCCGACCGCGCCCGCCGAGTCCATCGTCGGTGCGCGCCACACCGCGCTCGCCGCGGGGGTGCACGCGCAGCTCGAGTTCGCGCGCCGGCTCCTCGACGCCGACGAGGAGGTGGCCTACGTCGAAGACGCCGGCGCGGCCAACCCGTTTCCGCTCTACCGCCGTGGCGGCGAGCCGTGCCCGCGGTGCGCCGGACCCATCGTTCGCGACGTCCACGCGGGCCGTTCGACGTGGTGGTGCCCGGGGTGCCAGACCTGAGCGCTTCGGGGCGGCGCGGCGCGACCCACTGCGCGGCCGGGGGCCGCAGCGGCCGGGGCCGCCCCGCGCCGCGCGTCGGGACGACATTTCCCGGCGCCGGATCGACGTCCGGCCGACAACGGGCGGCCGGGAGGCCGCGGCGGCACCCTCGCGGACGGCGGCCTCGCTGCTAATCGTTCTTCTTCTTCTTCTTCTTCTTCTTGTCGTCGTCGTCGTCGTCCTTGCCGCCCTTGTTCTTGAAGTCGCCGAAGTACACGGTGACCTCCGCGCCAATCGCCGCGTACAACGCCAGGTCGCTCTTGGTGTCGTCGCCGCCGAACGGGTCGGCGACGGCGGTGCCGGACACCTCGTCGGCCGCTTCGCCGGTCTTGCTGAAGACCTGCTCGCCGGCGATGTGCCAGGTTCCGAAGAGATCGGCCTCGTAGGCGCGGGTGCGGTCGCGCCACAAGACCGCGGCCTGCGCCCGGAGCGGGAAGTAGGTGACGTCGAGGTAGGCGTCGGGGTTGTTGCGCTCGGGCAACGCGCCGAACCGCTCGTGGCCGAACCCTAGGCCGCCACCCGCGAGGACCTGGATGTTGTCCATCTTGGTGAGGACCCACTCGTACTCGACGGTGACCTCCTGCGAGCCCCACGTCGCGAAGTTGCCGCCGAAGTTGACGCGCGCCCCCATGCGCGAGCCGCCGACGTAGTAGACGCCGTGCGCGCCGGCGCGGAGCTCGGCGGTGACGGGCTCGACCAGGGGCTCGCCGTCGTTGTTCATCACCAGGTCCGGGAAGGACACCGGGTACTCGATGGGGAAGCCGGTGGTGCCGATGGACGGGCCGATGCCCCACCACGGGGCGGCGTGCGCGACGGAGGCGAGAGCGAACAGGAAGGTCATGGGTACACCTGGCGGCCGGTGGCCGCGTCGAACAGGGTGATCGCGCCGACGGGACAGGCCTGGGCCCCCACCAGGAGCGCCGCCGCGTCGGCCCCGGGCACGTCGTGGGGCACGCACGCTTCGTCCATCTCGAAGGCGTCGGGCGCCTCTTCGGCGCAGTTGGAGGTCCCGACACATCGCCGGCGATCGATGACGGCGCGGAGCGAACCAGGCTTCACTGCGGGGGCTTCTCCTCGCCGGGGGGCGTGCCCTCGCCCCAGGTCGGGGCGGTCTGCACGTTGACGATGATGCCCTGCGTCTTCTTCAGCTTCGGGCTGACCTCGATGCGCACCGCGATGCCGGGCTGCACCGTGAACGCCTGCCCGCAGAAGACGTAGGCCCCGGCGGGAAGCAGGCCCGAGAACAAGCCGTTGTCGGCCACCGCCTTGGCGGCGAGCTCGACCGCAGCGCGCTGATCGGGGTCGAAGGGCAGCTCGCCGGCGGTGAGGATGTCGCCCTTCTTGGGGGTGCGGACCAGCTCGACCATGCCGTAGTGCATGTCGATCGAGTACATCCAGTCGAGGACCTCCTTGGTGGTCTCGAGCTTGGACGCCCGCTTCAGTCTCGCATAGGCGTCGGCCATGTTGCCGAGCGCCCGCGAGGCGTGCGCGCCGTGCAACAGGTCCTGGTAGGTGGGCTCGACGCCGAGCTTCTCCAGGTCGAGGAACTTGCGGTCGACGCCCTGCCACAATTGCCGCTGCGCAAGCTGCTCGAGCTCGCCGCTGAGGCGAAGATGTTCGGCCTCGGAACGTTCGTCGGCGTGGGCACCGCCGGCGGTTGCGAGACAGAACGCGAGCGCGACGAGCATCGACCCCTCCGTGGCGGCGCGCGTAACCCGTGGTCGGGTGGTGCGCGCGTGGCAGCGACCCGCGGTGCGGGGGGCCCATTCCTTGATAGGCCGCGGCGGTGATTCACCCCGAACCCGCGGCGCCCTGGGCGCTGGCCTTCGTCAACGCCATCCCGCACGGGGTGGTGGTGGGCGTGCACCTCCCCGCGGGTCCGGATCCGGTCGAGGAGGCGGTGCTCACGCGACTGGTCCCCGCCGAACGCGACGCGGCCGTGGCCCTGCGCGGGTTCCGACAGGTGCAGTTCGTCGGCGGCCGCCTCGCCGTGGCCGCCGCCTTCGCCGAGCTCGGCACGCGTCGCATGGCGGTCCTGGCCGACGAGCACGGCACCCCGTTGTTCCCCGAGGGCCTGGTGGGCTCCATCTCCCACAAGCAGGACCTCGCGGTGGCGTTGTTGGCGCGGGGCTCGGTGGCGGTCGGGGTCGACCTCGAGGACACCGACCGGCCGCGCCCCGGCGTGCCGGAGCGAGTGCTCACCCCGCGCGAGCTCGAGGCGGTGCGGGCGCTCCCCGAGAGCCGGCAATGGGTCGACACGGTGGTGCGGTTCTCGGTGAAGGAGTCGATCTACAAGGCCATCCACCCCACCCTGCGGCGCTACGTCGGGTTCGGCGAGGTCGAGGTCTGGCCCGGGACCGACGGGTGGGATCGGGTCGACCCCGTCACGCCCGAGCTCACGACGTTCCAGTTCGAAGCTCGCCACTGTTGGATCGGGATGCGGGTGCTGACCACCGTGCGCGCCGAGGCGCGGTGATCCACCTCGTCACCGGCGGCGCCCGCTCGGGAAAGAGCCGCCTCGCGCTGACCTTGGCCGAAGCGGTGGCCGGCCCCATCGACTTCATCGCGACCGCCGAAGCGCACGACGCCGACATGGCGGAGCGCATCCGAAACCACCGCGCCGAGCGCGGCGCGCGGTACCGCACCGTCGAGGCGCCGGTGGCGGTCCCCGAGGCGGTGGCGGCGTTGCCGGAGGGCGGGGCCGTGGTGATCGACTGCCTCACCTTGTGGTGTGCCAACCTGATCTTCGCCGGCCACGACGACGACGCGATCGGCGCGAGCACCGCGGCGCTGGTGACCGCGCTGAAGGGGCGGCGCCGCCCGACGGTGGTGGTGACCAACGAGGTCGGCCTCGGCATCGTCCCGGGCGACGCCTTGTCGCGCCGGTACCGCGACGAGCTCGGGCGCATGAACCAGCGCCTCGCGGCCGAGGCGGACAGGGTTAGCTTGATGGTCGCTGGAATCGCGCTGACCCTCCGTTGACCGAGCTCCGCCTCGCCTTCGCCTTCCTCACCCGGCTCCCCGTGGGCGAGCCCACGGGCGGGGCCGCGGCCCACGCGCGCGCTTCGCGGTACTTCGGGCTCACCGGGGCGGTCATCGCCGTGCACGTGGTGCTCGCGGTCCTCGCCGGCGCGTGGTTCTTCGACCGCGGCGTGGCCTGTGTCCTGGCGATCGGCGTGTGGGCGGTGTTGTCGGGTGGGCTGCACCTCGACGGGCTCGCCGACTGCATCGACGGGCTGTCCACCAACGGCACCGCGGGCCGGCGTCTCCAGGCCATGCACGACCCGCGCATCGGGGGGCTCGGGGCGGTGGGCCTGGTCCTGTGGCTCGCGCTCAAGGGCGCCCTCCTCTCGCGGTGCATCGACGCGGGCACGGTGGCACAGGCGGTGTGGTGCGCGGCGGTCTTCGCGCGGGCACCGCTGGCCTTCGAGCTTTCCGAGGGCGAGCCGGCCACGCCCGGCCGCGGGCTCTTCGCGTGGCTTCACCCCGAGGTGCGGCGGCCCGACTGGCTCATCGCCGTGCTGCTCGGGGCGGTGCTCTTGCTGCCGGCCGCGCTGCCGGGGGGCATGATCGCCGCGCGGGTGGTGGTGGGCGTGGTGATCGGCGCGCTGGTCACCCTCGCCTGGCACCTGCTCTGGTACCGGCGCATCGGCGGCCTGAGCGGCGATGTCCTGGGCGGCGCGGTCGAGCTTCGCGAGGGCATCATGCTCGGCGCGATGGCCGCACAGCTCCCGTGGGGATGATACAACCGCGGGGATGAGTGATCTCGCTTCCACCCCGACCGCCACGCTTTTCCGGCAGTGGCGCACCCAGGGCGACGGCGCCGCCGGCCAGGCGATGGCGCAGCGCTTCTCCGACTGGTACTACGCGGTGACCACGTGCCGCCTGGGCGACGCACACGGCCGGGCGCCGTTGCAGCGTGCCTGCCTGCGCTTCCAGCAGAACATCCTCAGCGTCACCAGCGCCGACGAGCTCGTGTCCTGGAGCCACGGGCTCTTGACCGAAGAGGTCCGCATGGCCGGCGGCCGCATCGCCGGCGGCGACTTCCCCAACCAGCTCACGGGCGGCCGTTCGCCCACCGAGCTGTTGCGCCAGGTGGCGGCCGGGATGCGGGGCGACGACGTGCAGCTCTTGTCGATGGCGTACGACTCCGGGGTCGACCAGGAGCAGGTCACTGCCCGCGCCGAAGCGCTCGGGGGTTACCCGTTCGCGGTGCTCAACGCGCGGCTCGCGCTCAAGCGGGCGCTCGCGGCCGAAGCGGCCGTGGCGTTCACCGAGGTGCCCGAGGCGCCCAACCTCGACCTCGCGCCGCTCCCACTCTACGAAGCGGGCCGCATGGTGCGCGAAGCCGAAGAGACCGGCTTCGAGAAGTGGATGCTCACCGACATGCGCCTGTGCAAGGACATCGCCGAGTTCGGCGTCTTTGCCCAGGCGCTGCGCGCCGGCGCGCTCCGCGGCCTCGAACCCCGCGCCACGCCCGCCGCCGCCCCGGTTCGGGAGCGCACCGCCGAGCCCGAGTCCGAAGGGGGCGACGACCCCTCCCCCATCCGCCGCGCAGCGCTGCCCATCGCCATGGTCGTGGGCCTCGGGCTCTTCGGCCTGTTGATGCTGGTCGCCGGCGGCGCCTGGCTGCTCTTCGGCTGATGGACGAGACCACCCCGCCGAGCTGGGGCCTCGACGAAGAGGTCCAGGGCGCCGTCCTCATCGAGAGCGCGCGGCGGCTCATGCTCGAGGGCGACTACGAAGGTGCGGTCGGCGTGGCCGAGGAGCTCCTCGACGCCGATCCGGCCGATGTCGACGCGCTGCTCCTGGTGGCCGATGCGGCGCCCCGCTACGGGCACGGCGAGGTCGGGGTGCTCGCGTCGCGCCAGGCGCGCCGCCTCGGCGCCGAGACGGCCGTGCTCGAGGCGGCCGCGCTGCTCGCCGCGTGCGAGGTCGAGCCGGCGCTCGCCGTCGCCG
>SXOM01000503.1 GCA_005776735.1 Pseudomonadota bacterium | reverse complement strand
GCCCCCGGCCGCTCGACGCGGCCGGTCGCGGCGCGGCCCCCCATCGTTCGGGTCAGGGGCGGAGGAGCTCGGCGAGGCGGGCGCGGGCCCCGGGCGACAGCGCCGGGAACGCGAACGTCAGGTACGGCTGCTCGTCGACGAGGTCGGCACGTTCGCACCGCAGCGCGGCGCGGAAGACCAGCTCGCCGCCCACCCGCACCTCGGCGTCGGGGTGCTCCGCGCCCGGCGCCAGCGCCGGCTCCCCGTCGAACTGGCGCACGCGCACGCTCCGGAGGCCGAGCGCGGCGCCGGGCCGCAGCCGCACCACGTTGGGCGCGTCGTGGAACAACACGACCACGTCGGGAACGACCTTGACGGGATCGAGCGTGCGAACCCGCAACATGGAGCGTTCCCGCTCGGTCACCCACGCGATGAGTTGGTACCGCTCGCGGGACGGCAGGTCGGGGAACTCGACGCCGAGGATGTTCTCGCGTCCCCACGGTCCGTCGCGCCGACCGGTCCGCCGCACGACCGCGGGGGCAGAAAATGCTCGGCCGTCGCCGAGGGCGAACTGCAGGACCGGCACCCCCGACCCCTCGACCAGGTCGGCGTCTTCGGCCTGCGCCAAGAGGGCGCAGCCGCCGCCGCTCAGGTCGAGCAGCTCGCGGATCCGCACGCCGTCCTCGAAGTGGAGGCGCGCGTGCAGCCCCCCGGGCGCGCGCACGCGGAAGTAGCGGCGGCGCTGGATGCGCTCGAGGTCGGAAGGAAGCTCGACGATGACGGCGTTGCTGGTCACCGCGTGCACCCGCGTCCGCGCCCCGTGCGGGAGGCCCGCGATCACGAGCTCCAGGCGGACCTCGCCGAGCAGGCGTTCGAGCACGAGGTTGCCGTGGGCGGGCCGCACCGGCGCGAGCACCAGTCGCCCGTCGTCGACGCCGAGCACCGAGGTGCTGAACCCCTGGTTGCCGTCCCCGACGAACAGCCGTACCGGCGTTCCCGGCTCGGTGGAAGCACGGAGGACCTGGACACGTTCGGACGGCGGAGCGGGTGGCACGTCTCTGGATCGGAACGTGGTGTGCGGACTGAAGTGCGATCAGCGACCGACGGCGCGCAAGAGCCGCGCGAGCCGTCCCAGCTCTTCGCGGCGCGGCTTGGACCACGCGAGCCGGGCCTGGAGCGGGCGCGCCCGATGGGTGACGACATCGGCCACGCTCGCCCGCAAGACGACGGCGGTGTTGCTCCCGAGCGCCAGCTCCACCCGGTCGAAGCTGGCGCCCACCTCCACGTCGCGATCGCCCGGCTGCAGGCCGATGACGACGCCGGTGTCGTCGAGGTCGAGCACGGGGCGCACCCGGTCGCCGGGCAGGCTCGCGGTCGTGGTCGCGAACGCGCGCGCCGACTCGGCGGCTTCGTCGCGGCGGCGCGTGCGCGTCTGGCCACGCACCCACGCGTCCAGGCGGCGCGCGTCGGGCGCGCTGAGCCCGAGCAGGTCGAGCCCCGCCAGCAGCGTACCGTCGGGCTGCTCGCGGACGTGACGGATGGTGGCGGCCCCGAGGATGGGCGCGCCGACCGGGAGCGCGAAGCGCGCTTCGGGGAGGACCGCGCCGGCCTTGGGCTCGTCGGGCCCGTCGAGCAGGCGGATGGCGAGGCCGGTGGCCGAGAGGTCGACCAGCGCGCGCCGCAGCACCCGCTCGCCGTGCGCGAAGAGCAGGGTGGCGTCGGCCGGTGCGGCGATGCGAGGGCTCGTGCGGCGTTGTACCGGGCGAACGCGGCGGACCGGCGACAGGCGGAGGTGGCCCGCCTCGTGGGCGACGTCGGCTTCGAACGCCCACCGGCGCCCGTCCAGGTGGAGCACCCCGCTGACCGGGCCGGACGCGACGTCCTCGGGCCGCATCGGCGCGAGCACACACGCATCCAGGTGGGTGTCCCCGCTGCCGACCACCTGGAGCACCGGACCCGCGCCGTCGGTGGTCGCCCCGAGCTCGACCGCGGCCTGGGTCGCGGCCGCGCGGAGCAGGAGGCGTTGGACGGGGGAGGGGCGGGGAGCGGACAACACGGAGAATCGTCTACAGTCTACCGCACGTGGACGAGAATCCAAAAGTCAAAAACAGTTTTGGTAGGCAACCGCGCCGACGTGAGCGCAAACCGCACGGCCGCGGATCTTCGTCGGGGACGGTGTGGTGAGGGGAGGTCGGCTCCCGGCGAGCGCCTCGCACATGTTAGGCGCCGCCATGCTGCTCGCCGACGCCCCGCTCGCCCTGACCTTCGACGACGTGCTCCTCGTCCCCGGCCACTCGACGATCCTCCCGCGCGACGCCGACGTGTCCACCAACCTCACGCGCACCCTGAGGTTGAACGTTCCGATCTTGAGCGCGGCGATGGACACCGTGACGCAGGCCGAGATGGCGATCGGCCTGGCGCGGCTCGGTGGCCTCGGCATTCTCCACAAGAACATGAGCGTGGCGTCCCAGGCGGGCGAAGTTCGGCGGGTGAAGAAGGCGATGACCGGCGTCATCACCGACCCGGTCACGGTCGGGCCGGACGTTCCGTTGCGCCACGCACGTGCGCTCATGCGCGAACACGGCATCAACGGGCTCCCGATCGTCCAGGGTGACCGCGCGGTGGGGATTCTCACCAACCGCGACCTCCGCTACGAGCGCAACCTCGAACAGCCGGTGCGCGCGGCGATGACGAGCGAAGGCCTCGTCACCTGCGCGCCGGGCACCACGCTCGACGCGGCGCGCGACCTCATGCAGGAGCACCGGGTCGAGAAGCTCCTGGTCGTCGACGAGGGCGGGCGGCTGCGGGGGCTCATCACCTTCAAGGACGTCGAGGCGACGATCCGACACCCGCTCGCGGTGCGCGACGAGCGCGGCCGCTTGCGCTGCGGGGCCGCGGTCGGCGTGGGCGGTGACCGCGACGAGCGGGTCGCCGCCTTGGTGGAAGCGGGCGTGGACGTGATCGTGATCGACACGGCGCACGGCCACAGCGAGGGCGTCCTCCGCGCGGCGCGCGCCGTGCGCGCGGCGTTCCCGAACCTGCAGCTCATCGTCGGGAACGTCGCCACCTCCGACGCCACGCGCGCCTGCATCGACGCCGGCGCCGACGCGGTGAAGGTCG
>SXOM01000502.1 GCA_005776735.1 Pseudomonadota bacterium | reverse complement strand
TCGCGCGCTTTTGGAGGGGAAATGGCCGGCAACGTCGCGCCTTCGGACCGAGACCGGTCGACGATGGCGACCACCCAAGAAAATGCCGTAGGGGGACCGATGGTGCCTTGACACAACCGGCCACCTCATAGAAGGACCCGGCGGTGACCTCGGCCTGCACAACGCCGCGCGCGTCCCCCCCCCCGAGCACGCCGCCCCGCGACCCGGGTCGCCGCGTCGTGCCCAGCCCCCGCCGGTTCAGTCCTGCCACAGCCCGACCGCGCGGAGTTGCTCGATCATGTAGCCGGTGCGATACGGGAAATACTCTGCCTGAAGCCTTGAATACTCCTCGACCCACTCCACGTCGCGCGTGTACGGGACCTCGCGGTAGGTGTCGCCCCAGCGGGCCGACTCGGCGAGCAGTGCGCTCCAGATCTCGTCGGCGCGGGCTTCGTACCGGGCCGCTGCTGCGTCGGGCGTCAGCGCGCCGTCCCCGGTGAGGAGCTCGTGCGCCCGGGCCGAGTACTGGGCGCGGAACGAAGCGTTGTCCCAGAGCCGGCGGTAGGCGTGGGAGGCGTGCCCGGCCACGTCGACGTCGATGTTGGTGGAGTCCGTCGCCTCCCACAACGAGTACTCCATGTCCCACACGAAGAATCGGTAGCCCGCGCCGACCTCCCGCTTGCGCACGCCGCGTTGGTTGTTGCCCTCAAAACAGCAGGGGCCGTCGCGGTTGGTGGTGTACTGATGGATCAGCATCCAGTCGATGAGGTCCGCGACGTCGAGGTATTGGGCAAGCTCGGCCGCGTCCGCATCGGCGGACAGGTCCCCGTCCGCGAGCGCAATCATCGTGTCGTAGGCTTCCAGGTCGCCGTCGATGGCCTCGTTGGTCGTGACCCGCCGGTTCACCGCGTCGTACTCGTCGTCGTCCCCCCCGAAGTACTCCTCGGCGAACCCGGCGTCCGGACGCTCGACCGGCATGTAGAGCCCCCAGTACAGACCGTCGAGGTACAGGTGCACGTAGGTCGCGTGACCGTCCACCTTGCCCATGTCGCGCGCGGTGTCGCGGGCGAACGCGTCGTGCAGGTACTGCGCCTGCGCCGGGTCGCGGAAGTCCAGCCACGTCTTGGAGCCGCCTGCGCGGAGCACGATGCTGTCGAAGCGGTCCACCGGCGCGTCGGGGAACATCGGCCACTCCAGCTTGGACGCGCCGTACTCCTCCTGGAACTGCACACGGAAGCTGTGTTTGAGCGTCGAGGAGTGGTATCGCCACCCGTACCCGTGCACCTGCAGCTTGGCGTCCACCTGGAAGCCCGTGGACCCGTCGGGTTGGATCCACTCGAGCGACACGCGCCGCTCCCACTCGTCGCCCCGCGCTGCGCTGTTGGCGTAGAGTCCTTCGTCCCCGAAGAGCTCGTCGATGCCGGTCACGATCGAGAGGGTCGGGAGCGAGCGCAGCCCCTCCAGGAGCTCGGCGCGGAGGGCCTCATCGTGGGTGAGCTCCGGATCCATCGCGTAGTCGGCCGCGTACACCCCTTCGCTCTGGCTGTTCCACGTGGCTGGGAAGCCCGGGGGGGTGGCAGACTGCTCCACCACGTCGTCCAAGTACAGGAAGGTGTGCGTCGCGATGGGGCTGTCGTCGTACCCTTCGGCGACAGCCACCGCGCGCAGGGTGGTGGTGGTGGTGATCGGGACCTCGACCACCGCCACGCCGGACGACTCGTCCGGCGGCGTGGCCGCGCCGACCCCGTCCGCGGGCTGCGTTCCGTCCGTGGTGACCCAGAGCGTGGCGCCGGGCGGGCCGGTGATCGTCACGGTCTGGGCTGCATCGTAGAAGCCGCGAGGGGGGTCGAAGCCCGGCGGGTCGAGCGGGCCGCCGCCCGCGGCGCCGTTGGGCTCTCCCGGCGTGGGCGTGGCGAAGTAGCCGGGTTCGCCGGGAGTGAACCACTGGGCCACGAGCGTCGGCGCGAGGAGAAAGTCGAGGTCGTCGGCGTTGGCCCCCAGGACGGCGAGGGTGTGGGCGCCGGCAGCGAGCGCCCGCAGGTCGAGCGTGCCCGACCAGGTCTCCGACGCTTCGACGAGTCCGTCGGCGTTGGCGTCGCCAGCCGGTACCGAATCCACCCAGGCCGCGAAGCCGTCGTCGTAGCGGAGGGTCAGCGCCGCGCGGGTCGGGGCCGGCGCGTCGAGGTGGAACGGGACGCGCAGCCCCGCCGTACCCTCCATCTGCCCGTACACGTCGGTCACAACCAGGGCGTTGTACGGCGCCACCGCGCCCCCGTAGACCGCGACCTCGGCGAACGTGAGCCACTCGCTCGAGTACACCCCGCCGACCGCGGCCTTGTCCACGCGCACCGAGCGGCCGATGGCCCCGCCCGGCACCTCCACGGTGAGCACCGCGCCGGGCGACGTCGGCGATTCTCCCTCGGCGACGGGGTTCTGCACGTCGCTCGCCCACACCTCGGCGCCGTCGGCGGCCAGCACCCGCACCACGACGTTGTACAGCCGTTCGGCGCAGCAGTCGTACCGATTCACCAACTCTACGCGCTCGATGCGGTAGTCCGCGTCGAGCGTCACGGCCCACCACGGGTCCAGGTCCGCGGTGTCGGTGTGGGAAAAGGTCGCCGGGTCCCCGTCCACGGCGAACGTGGCCGGGAGGCCCGGCCAGTCGCTCGACTGCGTCGCCGACTGCCCCAGCGCGCGCTCGAGCGCCTCGCCGCCCGCGACGGAGTGGTCGAACCCGACCGGCACCTGGACCGCGGCCCACCGGCTGTCGTCCACGCCCGAGACGTCCTCGGTGGGGTCACCGAGGAACCGTGCGGACGAACCATCCGCCACCAGCACCGCCTCGTCGAACGGCTCGTCGAGCCCGTAGCTCTCGCCCTCGCGGAGGGCCGGCACCACCAGCACGTCCGCCTCGATCCCGCCGGCGTCGGCGAGCACCAGGGTCTCCCCGTCGGCGTCGAGCCCGAAGGCCAGCGCCGCGCCCGTGAGGACCAGCAGCTCGCCAGGTTGCAGCGTGCGGGCGGGGAGCCGGGTCACCCCTCCGCCGTCGCTGAGGGTCCAGCCCAACAGGTCGACCGTCTGGTCCGCACCGTTGAACAGCTCCACCCAGTCGCCGTCTTCGCCGCTGGTCTGCACCTCGTGCAGCCGCACCGTCGCCGCCGCCGGCGAGCCCGCCGAATCGCCGGTCTCGGCGGTGTCGCGGGGGTCCGGGCCGGTCGTGGGGGTCGAGCAGGCGGCGAAGGCGAGGAGGGCGAAGCGCACCCGATCCGCTATCGCGGCACGTTAGCCCGACGCCGATGGCGATCCACTGGTTCCCGGGCCACATGGCCTCTGCCCGCAAGGAGATCCGCTCGGCCATGCCCGAGATGGACCTGCTGGTCGAGGTGCTCGACGCGCGCATGCCCTTCTCCAGCGAAAACCCCCTCGTGGCCGAACTTCGCGGCGACAAACCATCGATCCTCCTCCTCAACAAGTCCGACCTGGCCGACCCGGAGGTCACCGCCGAGTGGGTGGCGGCGCTCGAGTCCCGCCCGGGCGCCCGCGTGGTGGTGCACCACCGCGGGCAGTCCAAGGTGGTCGAGCTGGTCAAGCGCCTTGCGCGGGAGCTCGTACCCGCGGCCCGGCACCGGCCCATGGCCACGATGATCCTCGGGATTCCCAACGTGGGCAAGTCCACGGTGATCAACGCCCTCGCCGGGCGCTCCATCGCGAAGGCGTCGAATCGACCGGGAATCACCCAGTCGCGGCAGCGGGTGGCCGCGGGCCCCGACCTGGTCTTGTGGGACACCCCCGGGTTCTTGTGGCCCAAGCTCAACCCCCCGGCTTGCGGCTACCGCCTCGCGATGGGCGGCTCCGTCTCGGAGCGGGCGTTCGACTACCAGGACGTGGCGATCTTCGCCGCTTCCTTCCTACGCGACCGGTACCCGGCCGCGTTGCGCGCCACCTACGCCCTCGGCGAGCTGCCCACCGAGCCGGTCCCGCTGCTCGAAGCCGTCGGGCGAAAGCGTGGCTTCCTGGTACGCGGCGGCGGGGTGGACCTGCAGCGCGCCGCAGAGCGCCTCCTCCACGACGTGCGCGACGGGGCGCTCGGCCCCCTCAGCTTCGAGCGCCCCGGCGACCGGGCTTGACGAACGGGGGAACGCTCAGCGTCCATCGACGTGCCTCCGCGGCGAGCGCCGCGAGGTTGACCGCGTCGGCGCCCGGGTCGATCTGCACGTAGTCGGGCCACACCGCGGCGCCGTCGGGCGCGAACCGGCGCAGGCCCGGCGTCTCCACCAAGGCCGCCGCGCGCACCGGACCCACCCGGGCGACGAGGCTCTCGCCGAAGGTGCCGAAGAACATCTGGCGTTGAACGAAGGCGCACGGGCAGCCGAACATGGTCTTCTTGACCACGTCGGCGTCGGGGGGCAGGGCAGCCTCGTAGGCCGCCACGGCCTGGGCATTCGGTTCCATCGGGACTCCAGGGGGCGGCGGGGGTATCCCGGCCCGCGTCGGGGGGCCGGGCAAGACGCGGCTTCGCCGCTCGCCAGAACTGGTCCACCCCCGCTCGCCAGAAGTGGGCCACCCGACGAAGCCGATCCGGCTCCAGCGGGGGCTGGGGCCCCGCTCGCCGAACGGTGGGGAGGGCGCTGGATTCCGGTTCGGGGGGTCCATC
>SXOM01000501.1 GCA_005776735.1 Pseudomonadota bacterium | reverse complement strand
TCGTCGGCCAGGCCGGAGCCCGCCCGCACGAGGTCGTCCCCCAGGAGGCCGACCCGCGCGACATCGTCCGCGCCGCCCGCGCAGACCCGGAAGAGCGCCGCGAGGCCGAGGCCGGCCCCCGCGACGGCCGCGCCCGCCCCGTGCCCCGACTTCTCCTCGCTCATCGTACCCCCGTTCCCCCGCTATCCGCGCAGGGCCTCAGTGGTACTCGGGCTCGGACTCGGCCGCTTCGCCTTCGGCCGCGATGGGCGAGCCGTGGTGGAGCACCAGGCGCCAGCCTTCGGGGCGACGGATGAAGATGTGCGTGACCGCGACACGCCCCACCGCTTCGCCATCGTCGGAGAGGCTGATGTTCTCGACGTTGTGGACGCGCGCGATGTCCCCGAGGAGCTGCACCACCACGTCGGCGACCACAAAGCGCATCGGGACCCCGGTCGCGAAGATGTTGGCCCACGCCTCCATCACCGCGGTGTTCCCGTACAACGGCTCCCAGCCAGGGTGGATGCACGCGTCGCCGGCCGTGCCCGACCAGCATTCGCCCATCGCCCGCAGGTCGCGACGCTCGAAGGCCTTGTAGAAGCGGGCGTTGGCAGCGAGCACCGCGGTGCGGTCATCCATGGCCCGGGCCTAACCGCAGCCGGCGGTGATGACCCGCAAGACGTTGCCGCCGTACGCCGCGTGCACCTCGTCGGCGCGCCAGCCCAGCTCCAAGAGCGCCTGCGTGAGGTTGGGCAGCTTCTCGGCGCTGTCGAGGTCCGAGGGGTACAAGGCGAACCCCTCCCAGTCGGTGCCGAGCGCGCAGTGACGCACCCCGACCGTACGCTTGATGTGATCGAGGTGCCGCGCCGCGGTCCGCGCACCGCCGGTGCCGATGAACGGCGTCACGAAGATCACCCCCACCACGCCGTCGGTGTCGGCGACGGCACGCAGGACGTCGTCGTCCACGCCGCGCGGGGATGCGTGGACCGCCGTGCACCCGGTGTGGGAGACCAGCACCGGCCGCCGGGCTCGTGCACAGACCTCGAGCACCGCGGCCTTCCCGAGGTGGGCGAGGTCGACGAGCAAGCCGAGCCGCCACAGCTCGTCGCACAGGTCGTGGCCGTGGGGCGTGAGGCCCGCCGTGTTCGAGCCGCCCCAGCCCACCATCGGGCGCGCCGCCGCGTTTGCGGTGAAGTGGACCAGGCCCACGTAGCGGAGGCCGCGGGCGTGCAGACCGGGCAGGTCGTCGAGCCGGCCGTGCAGGCCGTGGGCGCCCTCCAGGCCGGCGAAACAGGCGATCTGCCCGGCGGCCCGCGCGGCGACGATCTCCGCCGCGGTTCCGCACACCGCGAGCGTGCCCGGCGACCGCGCGGCCTCGTGGTGCATCGCGTCCAGGTCGGCGCGGATCGCGGCCGGGCCGCCGCTCCAGCGCAACGGGCTCGTGACCACGCCGAACGCGACCGCGCCCACGTTGCCGTCCCGCAGGCGGGGCAGGTCGCAATGCCCGAAGAGCGGCGCGCCGGGGAGGGGATTCGCCCGGTGGCGACGGGCAAAGTCCCAGCCGAGGAAGTGCCGGGTGAGCAACAGGTCGCAGTGCAGGTCGACGATCAGGGCCGCGGCGTGGACCGTCCGCGCTTCGTCGGTGGGCCGCGTCACGCGGTCACCGGAGCGCGGCGGGCACGCCCCCGCGCCAGCCCGCGCAGGAACAGCTCCTCCACCCGCGCAAACGCGACACTCGCGAACCCGTGGGCGAGCGCGGCCTCGACGGGGGGCGTCTGCCCGGTGTGGTAGATCCACACGCGTCGGCTGGTGCCCCAATACTCCAGGAAGACCCCGAGCGCGCACCCCGCGAGGAAGATGGCGACGTCGCGATGCCGGTCACGACCGAGCGCCACCACCGCCCCCATGATCGTGAACACCACCCAGGTCGACGGCACGGACACCGACCCCCAACTGAAGCGCATCATCGCGAGGACGAACGCGGGCAACAACGCCCAGTACAGCCCGCCGAGCCGCCACAGGCCCGGCCACGCCCGGCCGAGGAGCAGGGGCATCCGATGGATGGTGAGCGCCGCGACCGGCCACGCGGGCAAGATCCACACCGGAGGCCGCTCCGCGGTGAAGTACCGCCACAGCTCGCTGGTGGTGCCCCACCACTCGATCACCGCACCGCCCGCCAGGCCGATCGCCGCCAGGCGCAGGTCGCGCCGGAGCTCGAGGTTCCAGGCCAACAACAACGTCATGAACGTCCAGATTCCGGCGAGGAGCCAGTCCATCCCGCGCTCGGGGTGCAGGTGTTCGCGCCACGTCCACGCCACGGCGGCGTAGCCGAGGACGACGGCCGCGACCGCGCGGTTGCTCGCCGCGGTCCAGCCGGCGGCGAGGGGCGGCGCTTCCGGTGCCCCGCCCGTGCCCACCCCCGGCGCGGACCCGCTCAACCCGCGCGCTCCCGCGCCCGCGCGGCGCGCAACGAGCACCCGCGCAGCTCGGCACCCTCGAGTCGCCCCCGGAGCGTCACCCGGTCCCCGTCGGCGGCGGCCACGACCACGCCGAGGTCCTGGGTCTCGACCGCGAGCACGCTCCCCGTGTTGGCGAGGTCCACGAAGCGGAGCACACCCTCCCCCGCCACCGGCTGCCCCGTCGTCGGGTCGACGGTGTACACCCGCAACCACCGGGGTGCGCGGAAGGTACCGGGGACCGCTCCGGCGGGGACCGGGTCGGTCCACAGTTGCGAGCCGAGCTCGGTCATGCCGTACTCCCCCACCACCCGGGGCGCGCCGAGGTGGTCCGGGAGCGCGCGGTACAGCCCCGGCGCGTCCAGGCGGGTGTGGCGCCCCTTGAACCCGCCCGTCACCATCACGAGGCTGTCGGGGCCGAGGCCGACCCGCCCCCCCTGGGCGAAGAACGCGTCCAGCGCAAACGCGGTCGCCGCCACGAAGACGGGCCCGGCGTGGGCCAGGCGCGCGAGGGTCTCCCAGGCGTCACCGGCCACGCCGGCGCTCCCGAAGGTGGCCGTGACCCGACCGAGGGCGCCCACCATGTGCCCGAGCGAGCTGTCGGCGTCGGTCGGGCACAGGCTGAAGATCGTGTCCGGCCAGATCCCGACACACGCCGCGAGGTGCCGCGGGGCGCCGAGATCGTAGAGTGTCGTGTTTCGGCTCCGGTGGACCCCGCGCACCTGGCCGGTCGTGCCGCTCGTACGAAACACGACGTCGCCCGGGAGCGGCGGCTGCGGACCGAGGTCGAGCTCCTTGAAGAGGGAGACCGGCACCGCCGGCACCTCGGACACCGTCGTCGGGTCCCCGGGGCCGTAGATCGCGTCGAGCACCGGGCTCGCCGCCCGTTGGGCCCGGAGCGCCGCCCGGGCCAACCCGACGAAGTCGCCGGGTTCGCCGCCCATGAAGGCGGCCACCGCCACCTGCACGCCGCTCACCCGAGCTGCCAGGCGAGGACGTCGGCCAACGCGGCGACGAACGCATCGGCCTGTGCGTCGGTGAGCACGTAGGGCGGCGTGAGGCCGAGGACCTCGCCCCGTTCCCCCGCCGGCAGCACGATGAACCCGCGGTCGAGCAGGTCGTGGGTGGCCTGCAGCGGGTTGGGCACGTGGACCCCGAGCATCATCCCGCGCCCCGAGACCGAGCTGACACCGCGCACCTCCCGCAACCTCGCCGCCAGCCGCTCGCCCCGCGCCGCCCCCGCCGGACCGAGCCGATCGAGCTCCCCGAGCGCCGCAAGCGCCGCCGCGCACCCCACGGGGTGACCGAGGAACGTCTGCGTGTGGATGGCCGCCCCCGTCGACGCGCCCCACGCGTCCATCGCGTGCGCCGTGCCGAGGCACGCGGAGAGCGGGAAGCCCCCGCCGAGCGCCTTGCCGAGGCACAACAGGTCGGGCCGAAGGTTGGAGGCCAAAAAGGGCCCGGTGCGCCCACACCCGGAGTAGATCTCGTCGTGGATCACCAGCGCCCCCGCGGCCTTGGCGGCGTCGTGCAGCCCTTCGAGCCACCCGGCCGGCGCGATCCGCATCCCGCCGCGGCCCTGGATCGGCTCCACGAGCACCGCCGCGACGTCGTGGAGCGCCGCCACGACGGGGAGGGGACCCCCGAACCGCGACCAGCTCACGTGCCCGCCCAGGAGCTTTTCGAACGGCTGCCGCATGGTCCCACGCAGGTACCCGAGCGACGCGAGCGGGCCGAACGCGAGCCCGTGATACCCACCGTCGAACGCGACGATCCGGTGTCGCCCGGTCGCGATCACCGCGGTCTTCACCGCCGCGTCGATGGCGTCGCTCCCCGACGTCCCGAGGATCACCCGGTCCATCCCCGTGCGCGCCGACAACGCCTCCATCAACTCGATGCGACGTCGGTCCGGGAACGCGTCGCCCATCGCGTGCACGAGCACGTCGCACTGCGCCTTGGCCGCCGCCACGACCGCTGCGTTGCGGTGCCCCACCGCCGCGACGCCGAACCCGGCGGTCAGGTCGACGAACACGTTCCCGTCGACGTCCACCACGTTGGACCCCACCGCCTCGGCCCACACGATCGGGTCGGTGTCGGCGGCCCCGATCTGCATCGCGCGCCGGGCCCGACGGGCGGTGATCGCCGGGCACTCCCGCACCGCCAGCCGGTCGACCCAGGCGTGGCTCTGGGGGCCGGGAGCGGCCGTGCGGAGCGAAGGGAGCGCGTCGCCGAGCATGATGCCGCGGTCTATCCAGCCCGGGGGGGCGCGGCGCGACCGTCCCGAAGCGCGCGGGACCGCCCCGCGCCCCGGCACACCAGATACATCGGCCGCCATGCGACGTGTCCGCCTCGGCCTGTGGCCCACCCCGGTCCGCTCCCTCGAAGCGTTGTCTCCCGGCTTGTGGTGCAAGGACGAAGGCGCCTGCAGCCCGGTCTACGGCGGCAACAAGGTCCGCAAGCTCGAGTTTCTCCTCGCCTGCCCCGAGGAGCACATCGTCACCGTCGGCGCGCACGGCAGCCACCACGTGCTCGCCACGGCGATCTACGCGGGCCGTTTGGGCAAGCGCACGACGGGAATCATGCTTCCGCGTCCGCCCAGCGCCCACGCGGACGCGGTGCAGGCGGTCAGCGACCGCCTGGCCACGTGCATCCGGCTCCCCGACCCGACCGGCGTGGGGGCGCTGTTGGCCGACTTCGTGTCGGGGGGGGCGCGGGTGATCCCGGTCGGCGGCTCCGACGCCACCGGCGCGCGGGGGTGGGAGCTCGCGGGGCGGGAGCTGGCCGAGCAGGTGCGCGCCGGCGAGCTGCCCGAGCCGCGGCAGGTCTTCGTTCCGCTCGGCACCGCCGCCACCGCGGCCGGGCTCGCCACCGGCCTGCGCCTGGCGGGCCTCGCCAGCGAGGTGGTCGGTGTGCGGGTGGTCCCCACGTTCGTGACCCCCGAGGAGCGCGTACGCACGTTGGGCGGGCCGGTCACCGTCGACGACCGGTGGCTCGGGGACGGGTACGGGTACAGCACCCCCGAAGCCGAAGCGGCGCTCGCCGCCGCCCGGGACATCGGCTTCGAGCTGGAGACGACCTACTCGGCCAAGGCGCTGGCCGCCGCGCTGGCGGCGCGGGGCCCCCGCCTGTGGTGGAACACCTTGTCGACGGTGCCGTTGCCGACGGGGTGAACGCGGCGCTCGCGCCGCGTCGCGAGCCCGTCCGGACCCGGCGCGCTTCGGGACGGGCCTACGGGCTCGCCCCTGGATAGACCGCCGGCGTGCTGTTCTTCGCCCTGTTCGCCGCCTGCAAGGAGCCGGTCACGACCGTCGTCGAGGCCGAGGACGCGGCGCTCACCCTGGCCCTGGTCAACCCCACGTCGTGTTCGTCCTGCGATGCGTTCGCCGGGCTCGACCAGCTCCGGATCGACGTGCTGCGGCGCGGCGTGGTGGTGGTGTCGGAGAGCTTCCCGTGGCCGGGCGAGGCCATGAGCCTGCCGGGGCTCGACGGGCTCGGGGTGGTGGCGATCGAGGTGCGGGGCATCGGCGACGGGGCGGTGCTCAGCTTCGGGCGTTCGCCCGAGGTGGCGCTGGCCCCGGGCGCCACGCTCGACGTCGCGGTGGCGTTCTTGCCGGTCAACCGGGCGTTGCCGCTGACGGAGTCGATGGTCGAGGTGCGCGCGCGCCACGCCTCGTTCACGCTGCGCGACGGCCGGGTGCTGCTCGCGGGTGGCCTGTCGCGGACGGGGCCGCCCACCGCCGGGGTCGAGGTCTTCGACCCCGCGTTGGGCACGTTCGCCGACGCGGGGCTGGTGCTGCCGGCGGCGGTGGCCGCGCCGACCACGGCCGAGGTGGCCCGCGGCGAGCGGTTCCTCATCGGCGGGACGGCGGGTCGGGGCGATGGCGGCGAGGTCGCCAGCGCCGAGGTGGTGCTCTTCGACGAGGAAGCGTGGTCGTTTGCCACGCAGGACCCGATGGAGGCCACGCGGTCGGGTCACTGCACCTCGGTGGTGAGCGACACGCAGATCATCACCTTCGGCGGCCACGACCTCGCGTTGCCCCGGGGCGACTTCCTCCGCTGGGACGACAGCGTCGAGGCGTGGAAGATGGCGTCGATCATGGTCGAGGACTTCGACGATCGTGTCGTCGCCGGCTGCGGACCGCTCGCCGACGGGCGCACCCTGGTGCTCGGCACCAGCGCCGCGTCGACGGGCATCTGGAGCTACACCGAAGCCACGGTCGGGACGGTCGACCCCACCCTGGCGTTCTTGCCCACCCCGCCCGACGACCCGGGGGCGGCCGCGGCGTTCGTGGCCGGGCCGTCGATGATCGCGCTCGCCGACGGCGACGCGTGGATCGGCGGCGGGGTCGACCCGCGCACGGGCCAATCGGCCGACACCGCGCGCGAGCTGCGGGCGGCCACGATCCGGTTCGATCCTGCCGATGCGCAGCCCTCGCCGCGGGCGTGGGGAGTTTTGCGGCGGCTGGACGACGCGGGCCGGGTGGTCTGGGGGTGCGGCTGGCGCGACCTCGACCGCAGCCTTCCCGCCGCGAGCCTGCAGGTGTTCGACGTGGAGACGGGGTCCGTGGGCGAGCTCATCCAGCTCGCCGAGGCCCGCGCGGGTTGCGAGCTGAGCGTGCTCCCCGGCGGCGCGGTGCTCGTGACCGGGGGCGCCGAGGCGCCCACGGCGGAGATCGTCATGCCGTACTGGGAGTAGCGTTCGCCTCGATCGCGGCGAGCAGCTTCTTGTGCAGCCCGCCGAAGCCGCCGTTGCTCAGCACCGCGACCACGTCCCACGGGAGGGCGTTGGCCGCGACCACGGCCGCGATCTCGTCGACGGTGTCGTAGCCGAAGGCCTCCTGACCCCGCGCGCGCAGGTCGGCGACCAGCTCCTTGCTGTCGAACCGCTCCGTTTCGGCGATACGCCCCTGGTCGTGCGCCCCGGCGATCACGACGACGTCCGCCGCCCCGAACGCCCCGGCGTACGCGTCCTGGAAGACCTTCCGACGTGAGGTGGCGCTCCGTGGCTCGAAGATGGCCCACATCCGGCGCTTCCCGAACCGAAGGCGCAGCGCCTCCAGCGTGACCTTGACCGCCGTGGGGTGGTGCGCGAAGTCGTCGAGCACCGTGACGTGCCGCGGCTCCCCGATCACCTCCTGGCGGCGCTTGACTCCGGCGAAGCTCGCAAAACCTCGCGCGAGCTCGTCGGGGCCGAGCCCCTGCCGGGCGAGCGCGGCGACCGCTGCGACCTGGTTGTACAGGTTGTGTTCGCCCACGAGCACACTCTCGAACCGCCCCCAGAGGTTCCCCTCGTTCAACACCACGAAGCGCTGAACGCCCCGCTCGGTGTCGACCCCCTCGATGCGACCGTCCCAACTCTGTCCGGCCCCGTAGCGGAGCACCTCGCAGCCCGCTTCGAGACACACGTCGCGGACGTTGTCGTGGTCCCACCGCGCCACCAGCGCGCCGTCGGCGGGCATGATGGCCACCAACCGGCGAAAGCTCGACTTGACGTGGTCGAGGTCGGTGTAGATGTCCGCGTGATCGAACTCTACCGAGGTGATCATCGCGGTCTTCGGGCGGTAGTGCAGGAACTTCGGGCCCTTGTCGTAGAAGGCGGTGTCGTATTCGTCGCCCTCGATCACGAAGTGGGGCCCGGTGCCCGTGCGGGCGGTGCGGTCGAAGTTCTTGGCGAGCCCGCCGATCAGGAAGCCAGGGTCGCGGCCGGCCGCGTCGAGCAGGTGCGCGGTGAGCGCGGTGGTCGGGGTCTTGCCGTGGGTGCCGGCAACCACGATGCTGTGGCGCGATTCGAGGAACCGGGCGCCGAGGAGCTGCGGCATCGACGCGTAGGTGAGCGGCCCGCCGAGGAGCGCCTGCGCCTCGTCGTACTCGGCGCGGATCACGTTCCCGACCACCACGAGGTCGGGCGAAGCATCGAGGTTCTTGGCGTTGTACCCGATCATGACCTCGATCCCCAGGCTCGCGAGGTAGTCGCTCATCGGCGGGTACACGCCGGTGTCGCTCCCGGTCACGGTGTAGCCCGCGTCCTTGAGCATTCCGGCGAAGGCGGCCATGGCGGTGCCGCCGATGCCCATGATGTGGACGGTCTGGACGGTGTCGGGGAGGGGGCCCGAGAGGAGCGGCATGGGGGGAACCGGGGAGGGAGGAAGCGGCGGGGCCCTTGACGTATCAAGATCGTGGGGTCCGCGCCGCGACCGTCCGTGCCGTCCTTCGGCCGGCGCGGGGCCGAGTCCGGCGCGCGGCCCGCGTCCGTCGCCGCGTGGTCCGGTCCGCCGTGATAGCCGCGGGGGCGATGGAACTGGTCCTCGACTTCGAACGCCCGCTGGTAGAGCTTCACCGCCGCATCGAGCTGCTCCGGCAGACCGAGGTGGCCAACGGCCTCGACCTCGGCGCGTCGATCCGGGAGCTCGAGCGTCAGGCCGAGGTCCTCCAACGCCAGATCCTCGCCAACCTCACGCCGTGGCAGCGTACGCTGCTCAGCCGCCACCCCACGCGGCCGTA
>SXOM01000500.1 GCA_005776735.1 Pseudomonadota bacterium | reverse complement strand
GGGCGGCCGCCGCGCGCCGGGTCGCCGCGGATTGCGCGCCGGCGCACGCCGATGACGTCTCCTCCGCGCGCCGGCCCGGCGCGGGGCGCGCGCCAACCACGATCGAGGTCGGGACGGTCGCGGCGCGCCCCCCTCCCCTCCCCGCTCGATCCGAATCAGCCGCCGGACTTGACCGCCTTGCCCTTGGTCGCGGCCTTCTTCGCGGCGTTCTCCTTCATCAGCTCGGCGTAGCTCGGGTAGTGCACGCCGTGCTCGCGGGGACCATTCCCGGTGGCGTAGGCGTCCATCTCCAGGGACGCCTCCTCTTCTTTCAGGTACTTCGCGCGCCGTTCGAAGCGGTCCTGGGGGACGCCCTTCCACTGGGAGCGGTCCGAGAGGCTGTCGGTCATCGCCATGATGTCGTCCGACGCCGCCGCACCCTGGATCTTGGTGCGGGCGCCGCCGGTGTAGTCCCCGCGGTAGCGAAGGTCGACCAGGGTGTCCTTGATCACCGGGTTCATCTCGTCGAGGTCGGCGGCCCCGAACTTGCCGACGACGTCGCGCTTCTTGGAGATGCGGTCGACGTCCTTGGCCATCTCGTCGTAGGTGGTCGAAAACAGCGACTCCTGCTGGGTCGCGGAGACCTCCTCCAGGGAGCCGCGGTTCCGGCCGAGCCAGCGGCGGGCGTCGTCGCCCTTGAGGCCGGCGCTCTTGGCGTAGGCGGCGGCCGCGGACTTCGACATCCCGACGGCGGTGAGCGCGGCGATGATCTGCGCGCGGGTGTGCTGCCCGAGGTCGTACCCGCGGCCGATGGTCACGCCCGAAGGGCCCGGCGGCACGTGCGCCTTGCGCGAGTGGAATCGGCCACCCTCGGTGCCCTCGGCGTCGAAGGTGAGCTGCCCCGCGTCGACCTGGAACGCGGCGCCTTGGGACGCCGCCCCCCCGTAGGTGTCGGTGTACGGCGTGTTCGACGGCCCCTTCTTCGCCTTGAGGCGCTCCTGGGCGGCGGCGTTGCCCCGCGGCTGCCGCTCGACCGAGCCCGCCGCCTTCCCGGCAGCGGTCGGCGTGGGCGACGAAGACGACGACGTGCGCTGTTTCTGCGGCATGAAGCCTCCGGGGGGCGGTCGCGACGAGGATATCACACCGACCGCCCGCCGCTCTGCGCGCGACGTCCCCCTACCTTGACCGGGGCCGACCCCTTGGCGTAGGCTCGCGCGGTGGACTCTCCCTCCGACACCCTCTCACTCGGCGGCACGCTCCGTCAGGCCACGGACATCTTCGGCGTTCACGTGGGCTCGCTGCTCCTGCTCTGCGCGGGCGGCGTACTCTTCGATGCGCTGTTGACCTACGTCGGGAACGCGGTGACCTTCGGCTACGGCGAGCCCGTGTTCGCCATGCTCTCGGTGGTGCTCCAGGAGGTGCTCTACTTCGGCCCGGCGGTGCTGATCTGGAACGAGATCCAGCGTCGGCGCCTGGTGAGCGAGGCGCCCTCGACCGACGTGCTGGTCACCACCAACACGCTGGGCACGCTCTTGTCGGGCTTCAACAGCAAGCGCGCGTGGGGGGTGGCGTTCCAGGTCACCCTGTTGTACTTCTCGGCGTTCTCCCTGCTCGGATGCCTGGGCACGGTGTTCGGTGGCATCTTCCTGTACTTCGTGCCCGGTGGGCTGATGTTGGTGGTGAAGGTCATCCGCACGCTCATCGGCCCCATCATCGGCGCGGGCTACCTGGCCACCGCCCTGGCCGTCGCCCGCCCGAACCACGGGGTCACCGACGCCACGAGCGGGGGCTTCCGGCTGATGGTGAAGTTCCCGCTGGTGGCCGGACTGGTGCTCGGCGTCGGCGGCTTCGTGGAGCAGCTCGCGGGCCTGACCGTGATCCTCGCCGTGCTGCTCGACGCGTTCATGCTCTGCTACGCTGCGGCGCTGGTCCGGCAGCTCATCGACCACCGCCAGCTCACCGCCGACCCCGTCTGACCGCCCGCCCGGAGCGCACCGCGCATGCCTTCCCCGACCGACGTGTACAGCCACCTCGCGCTGGTCGACGCGCTCGTCGACGTGTCCACGGCCGACGAGCCCGCACCCGCCGACACCTCGGCCCGCTCCGCGCTCGTCCACACCGCCGAGATCGACGCCGCCGTGCTCGCCACCGGGGAGGGCACCTGATGCGCGCCCTCGCCGAACAGACGGTGGCCGACGTCCGCGCGGCGCTGGAGGGGCGCCCGATGTCGGGCGTGCCGTTGCTCCCCGACGCCGCAAGCGAACACCAGCGGCGGCTGTTGTACGCCTACGTGCGGGTGGCGCAGGAGCTCGACGACCGGCTCGCTCCCGTGCTCGTCCGCACGCGCTCGCTGCTCCGGCCCGACGACATCTTCTCCCACCTCGCGGACCGGCTGGCGCACCGCGTGGCGCGGCGAGGCGGGGTGACCCCCCTGGCCGTGTTCGAAGCGCCGCCCGCGTGGCTGGTCGACGAGCTCACCCGCGTGGTGCGCCGCCGCGCCCGAATCGACGACCCGGTGCCGATGACCCCGCTGACCGGGCTGCGCTCGACCCTCTACGAACACCCGGACGACCGCGTCGCGCTCGACGCGTTGCGCGCGATCCCCGGGTTCGACCGCATCGTCTCGATGTTCATCGACCACTACGCGAGCTACCTGGAGCTGCGCCTGCTCGCGAGCAACATCGAGGCGACCGCGGAGTCGATGCCCGAGCTGTATCGCCTGTTCTCCCACGTGTGTCGTACGATCGACGTTCCCCAACCGCCGTTGTACATCGAGCCGGGTCCGCTCAACGCCTACACCACCGGGACGGACCGACCGATTGTCGTGATCTCCCAGAGCATGCTCAGCCTGTTCACCCCCGCCGAGCTGTGTTTCGTGTTGGGACACGAGCTCGGGCACATCAAGAGCGGGCATGTCCTCTACTACACCATGGCGCGCCAGGCGGCGGTGCTGGCCCAACTCATCGGCCAGTTTTCGCTGGGAATCGGCGACACGGTCTTCCGCCTGACGGTGATGCCGGCGCTCTACTACTGGCAACGCCGCTCGGAGTTCACCGCTGACCGCGCGGGCCTGCTCGCGTGCCAGGACCCCGGCGCAGCGATCTCGGTGATGGCCAAGTTCGCCGGGCTGCCGCTGAGCGGCTACCGCGACTTCGACCCGGCCGACTTCGTCGACCAGGCGCGCCGGCTCGACGCGCGGCTCGACACCGCCGGGCTCGACCGCATCCTGTTGATGCTCGACACGGTGGACGACACGCACCCACGCACGGTCTGGCGCGCAGCCACCCTCCAACGGTGGCTCGACAGCGGGGAGTACGACGACATCTACCAGTCCACCGCCGAACAGCGGCACTACCTCGACGCGATGTTGGGCGACGACCCACTGATCCTCCCGTTCGTCGACGACGTGGTGGACACGATCGTGACCTGGACGGCGCCCGCCACCCGCCAGCTCCGCGACCAGCGTCGTCGGCTCTGCCGGCGGATGCTCCGCCTCGGCGAAGCGCCGCGCACCGCGCCGCTCGACGACGTGTTCGTGGTCGAGGTCGAGCTGGGTTGGGCCTCGGGCGGCACGATGCGAATGACCGTTCGGTTGCTCGCCCTGGTCGGCGGCCGACCCACCCGGGTCGAGTTGCAGGCGAGCCGGCTGCAGTCCTGGAGCAGCCTCCCGCAGGCCGCCCGCGATGCCCTGATGAAGACCGGTGAGCGGTCGGTCACCTACTGCCTGTACAAGCGGAGCGCCTGATGGACGTCGTCGTCTGGATCGTCATCGGCCTGTTGGCGGCGGGAACGCTCGTGCTGCTATGGAACCGAATCGTCCAGTTCCTCCAGTCCACGTTGTTGCCCCTGGTTCGGCGCCTCCTCGGCGACACGGTTGCCGACTTCGCGGTGAACATCGTCAGCTTTCTCGACAAACGCGTCTGCCCCGCCCGCGAGGTTCTGCTGAGTGCGTGGAAGACGTTCAAGTACCACGTGCTGGCAATTCGGACGGTGTACAAGAAGCGCGATTCGCACACGGCCTCGGCGACGACCGAGGCATTCGTCCGCACCGCCGAGGGCAAGGTGGTCAAGCAGACCAAGGAAGAGGTGGTCGCCTGGCATGACTTGCCCGACGACATCCGCCAACAGATGATGGCCAAGGCCACCACCACTGCCACGGTCGACGACATGGACGTGGTGGAGGGGCGCCTCCGCGAGCGGATGCAGGAGGAGGGCATGGAGCTCACCCTCGCGGATGCCACATGAACGAGGTTCCCGGCTGGTTGGCCGCCCTGGCGGCAATCGTCACCCTGGCCGGGCTGGGCGTCGGTATCGAGCTCCTGCGGCGGAGGTACCGCCGCGGGGAGGCCGACCGCGCCGCGAGTGTGCTGGGCGCGTGGTTCGCCGAGCACGAAGGGGCCGACGCCGCCGCGGTCGCGGCCTGGTACGTCGCGGCGTGGCGGGGCGGGGTCGCCGCGCCCCCGGTGCCCCTGGCCGCGCTGGAGTACCACGCACTTCGGCTCGGCTCGGGTGCCGTTCAGGTTCGCATCGTGTTCCTGGTCGGCGACCACCAGCGGGCCCGCCGCGTCACGCTCGAGGAGCAGATGGCGTGGCACGAACTGCCCGAGCCGGTGCGTGAGTCGTTGATCCGGGGCGGCGAGGGGGAAGTGACACTCCGCCTCTGGCCCGTCCAACGTGGGGGCTGAGGTGGATTGGCTCATCAAGGGGGCGCTCGCGGCCGCGGCCTTTGTCGTCGCCACCGTCGCAACCAAGGAAATCACCGGGAAGCACATCCATGAGCATGCCCTCGACGCGTGGAACACGTTGCGCGACTCGATCCTCGCCTGGGCGCACGAGAACGCGCAGCTCGGGGTGGTGGGGTTCATGGCATGGCTCGACAACCGCGTCTCGGCCGTCGCGAGGCTCGTGGTGCGCGCAAAGACGGATCAGGGCATGGTGGTCGTGACCGAGGAGGAGGTCGACTTGGAGGAAGCGTTGGCGATGCTGCCGGGTCTGCGGGACCGCGAGGAGCTCGACATCACCGAGTTGGTGCTCACTTGATGGGCGGGAAGCCGCCGGGGTTCGGCGGACAGCAGGTTGCCAAGGGTCAGGCGCTGAGCGCCCTGACTCCCGCCAAGCAGGGCGAAAGCGGTCGCCCGGTGCCGACGGCCGACGAGCTGGCGCGCGCGGCGAAGTTCGAAGCGCGGGCACCCCGGTACGCCCTCGACGATGTGGTGCTCTCCGACGAGGCCCTCGCGCGCGTGAAGGGCATGCTGGCCAAGGTCGAGCACCACCACGTCTTGTACGAACAGTGGGGGCTCAAGAAGCTGGAGCAGGGCGCGGGCCGCCTCGTGTTCAACCTCTACGGCCCCCCCGGCACCGGCAAGACCATGCTCGCCGAAGCCCTCGCGGCGCGCCTCGGCCGTCACCTCATCGAGGTGAGCTACGCCGAGATCGAGAGCAAGTACGTCGGTGACACGCCCAAGAACATCACCGCGGCCTTCACCGCCGCGCGCGAGTCGGGAGCCGCCCTCTTCTTCGACGAGGCCGACTCCATCCTTGGCCGACGCATGACCAGCGTCACCCAGGCGAGCGACCACGCCGTGAACGTGTCGCGTGCGGTGATGCTCAAGCAGCTCGACGCCTTCGACGGCGTGGTGATGTTCGCCACCAACCTCGCCCGCAACTTCGACGACGCGTTCGTCCGGCGCATCCTGTTCCACGTCGAGATCCCGCTGCCCGACGCGCCGGCGCTCCGGCGCTTGTGGTCTTCGATGCTTCCGGAGGCGCTCCCGGGGCGCGCCGACCTCGACCTGGCCGACCTGGCGGCCGCCAGCGAGGGTCTGGCCGGGGGTGACATCCGCAACGTCGTGGTCATGGCGGCGACCGAGGCGGTCCAACGCCTTGGCGCCGGGCGGCGCGTGACCCAGGGCGACTTGTCACGCGCCATCGCCCACGTTCGGGCAGCCAAGGCACAGGTCGGCGCGGGCGGCGGCCCGCGACCGGCCTGACGGCAGCACGGACCGCCGGCCGCCGCGCCTCCGCAGTTCGACGAGTGGCCGCACGGTCCCCGCGTGTACACTCTGGAGGCATCTCGGAGTCCCGATGCTGCTTCTTCTCGCGGCTTGCGCCTCCCCGGGCGACACCGCCGACACCGCCGACACCGCCGACACCGCCGACACCGCCGACACCGCCGACACCGCCGACACCGCCGACACCGCCGACACCGCCGACACCGGCGATACCAGCGAGCTCCGTACGTGTGACGACATCGTCGCGGACTTCGTCGCGGAGACGCAGGCAGTGCGCGCGTGCACCGAAGCGTCGGAGTGCGGCCGGGTGTTGTCGGGGACCAGCTGCGGGTGCACCCGGGACTGGGTCGCCCGCGGCGACGCGGACACCGCCGCGTTCTACGCGCTCCTCTACGAAGGGGCCGACGCGAGCTGCGACATGGGCACCGAGTCCACGTGCGATTGCCCCGAGGCTGCCGGCTACGCCTGCATCGACGACCAATGCGAGTGGAACTACGTCGACGACGCCGACGCCTACCCGGCGTGCAACAGCGACGATGGGCTGCACACCCGCATCGAGTCGGTCACCCTCGAAGGCGACACGCTCGTGGTGGAGGTGAGCTTCGGCGGCGGGTGTGCGGAGCACTCCTTCGCGACGTGTTGGCCCGACCAGGCCTTCGCCGAGTCGGCGCCGGTACAGGCGAGCCTGGAGCTGTTGCACTGGAGCGACGAGCCCGATGACTGTGACGGGCTGATGTGGGAGGAGGTCGAGGTCGACCTCCTCCCGCTCCGCGCCGCGTACCAGGCCGCGTACTCCGCCACGGGGACGATCATCGTCCACCTGGGCGAGACGTCGGTCGAGTACCGCTTCTAGGTCAGCCCGAGCAGGCGGCGACTTCGCCCGCGACCGCGGTCCACCCGTCGGAGGTGGAGCAGTCGCCGGACGAGTAGGCCGCGGCCTGGCAGTCGAGCAAGTCGGCGCTGGCCTGGTCGGTGTAGCCCGCGTACACGTCGCAGATCGACTCGTCGGGGACGACCGTGGCGGGGTCGATGCCGTTGGCGTCGGCGTACTCGGTGGCGCAGGTGTTGTACGCGTCGAAGTAGTTCTGGCAGGCGGTCTCGACGTCGGCGCCACAAGCGGCGAGGAACAGGGGGGCGAGGAAGAGCAGCGAACGCATGGGAGACTCCGGGAAATCCCGACCGAGCGCCGGCCGGGGCCCGGAACTTCGCACGACGTCGCGATTCGCGCCAGCTTCGGATCCCGTCGGGACCGGTCGCGGCGAATCGCCCACAAGCCCCGTTCGCCCGCCGTTCTACACGGGCGGTGTCGGCGCCTTGCTCCCCAGTTTTTCCTCGATCCTCACCAACGCGTCACGAATGTCGCGGAGCAACGCGAGCTCGTCGTCCGCACCGCCCCGGGGGTTGGCCGCCACCGCGTCGCGACGGGCGATGACCGCGGCGCGGAACTCGGCGGCGTCCCGAACCCCGACGAGCACCGCCGCCGAGCCGGTTTGCCCGCCGCCGGCCGTCTCCACCCGGAGCGTGGACAGGCCGAGCGCGTCGAGGAGCGGGCCGTGCGACAACGACACGTCCTGAATCTTGTCCAGGGGGATGCTCATCTCCTGCCGAAAGAAGACCCCGTGGCTGTACAGGAGGGCGCGGTCGGACAGGCGCGCCTGGATCGTGGGGAAGTACATCTGCGCCCAGATCGGGCCGAGGATCGCCCAGAAGGGCAGCGCCGCGATGCCCACCATGGTGGCCGCCAACACCGCGGCGACCTGGAGCACCAGGTACACCTTCATCTTGGGATCGAAGCGAGCGTCGAGCGTCACGAGTTCGGCCATCTCCCCTGGTATCTCGGCGGCGCGTTACCGGGCCGGATGCGCATCCTGTTGGCCGGCGCCACCGGCTTCATCGGCGGGCACCTGCTCCGGACGTTTCGGGAGGCGGGGCACGAGGTGCGGGCGATCGCCCGGCGGCCCGGCGCCGCACGACCCGGCGTGGAGTGGGTGGTCGGCGACTTCGCAACCGCGCACACGCCGGGCGAGTGGGCGGCCGCGGTGGCCGGGTGCGACGTGGTCGTCAACGCGGTCGGCATCATCCGGGAGGCCCCCGGGCAGACGTTCTCGGCGCTCCACGAGCGAGGCCCCGCCGCGCTGTTCGCGGCAGGTGCCGCCGCGGGGGCCCGCCTGGTGCAGGTCAGCGCCCTGGGCTGCGACGACGTCGCGCGCGAGCCGTATTTCCGTCATCGCCGGGTGGTCGACCGCCAGGTCTTGGCCGCGGGAGGGTTCGTGTTGCGGCCGTCGTTCGTCTGGGGGCCCGGCGACCACTCGATGCGCATGTTCCGATCGATGGCGGCGCTGCCGGTGGTGCCGGTCGTCGGGGACGGTGGGGCGCTGGTGCGGCCGGTCCACGTCGCCGACCTGGCCCAGGCGGTGCGGCTCGCCGCGGAGGGCGACGGTCCCCCGGGCGCCTGGGATGTCGTCGGGGCCGAGGCGATGCCGTTCGCGTCGCTGTTCGATGTGCTCCGCGTCCGGATCGGCCGACGGGCGCCGGCCTGGAAACTCCACGTTCCCGTTCCGGTCATGCGGGTCGTGGCGCAGCTCACCGCCGCGCTCGGGCGCGGCCCGATCACCCCCGACGAGTTGAGCATGCTGCTGCGCGGCAGCACGGCCCCGGTAGAGCCGTTCGCCGTGCGCTTCGGGTTTGTGCCCCGGGGCCTGCGCGCCGGCCTCGTCGACGAGCCCGGCGCCGACCGGGAAGCGACGTTGGCGGAGGTCGACGCGCTGGTGCCGTGGCTGCGGCTCACGGTCGGCTCCATCTGGATCGCGACGCCGCTGGCCACCTGGTTCGGTTGGCCGCGGGCGGAGAGCCTCGCGTTGTTGTCAGACGCCGGAATTTCCGGCCCGATGGCCCCGTGGCTCGTCGACGCCACGTGTGTCGTAGAACTCGGGCTCGGCGTGGCGACCTTCGCCGGGTGGCGGCTGGCCTGGGTGGGCGGCGCCCAGCTGGCGCTCGTGCTCGGGTTCACCGCCATCCTCGCGGCCACGGGCTCGCCGCTGTGGGGGCACCCCTTCGGACCGATCACCAAGAACATCCCGTTGGTCGGCGCGATCCTCGCGGTGATCGCCACGCGCGACCGGATCGTCCGTTGACGTACCTGGTGCTCAAGACCCTGCACATCGTCGCGGTGACGCTGTTCTTCGGCGCCGGTCTGGCGAGCGTGGTGCTCAAGCTGCACGCCGACCGGAGCGGGGACGTGCGGGACATCGCGTTCGCGCTGCGCGCGGTGGTCTTCGCCGACTGGGTGTTCACGGTCCCGTCGGGGGTGCTCCTGCCGGCGACGGGCCTCGGCATGGTGTGGACCGCCAACTACCCGCTGGACACGCCGTGGATCCTCGGCGGCCTGGCCCTCTACGTGGTGGCGGGGGTGAGCTGGATCCCCGCGTGGCTCCTGCAGTTCAAGATGCGCGACACCGCCGAGCGCTGCGCCCGCGAAGGCGCGGCGTTGCCCCCGGAGTACCGCCGGTGGACCCGCGTGTGGGCGGCCCTCGGCTTCCCCGCGTTCGTCGCGTCGGTCGGCGCGATGTGGCTCATGGTCGGCAAGGGATTCGCCTTCAGCGGGTGAAGCTGCCCTCGTGGTCCTTGTTCCCGTTCTCGTCCCAGAACTGGACGGTCGCGGTGTCGCCACGCAGCTCGACCCAGACGAACCCGGCGACGTCGGACTCGAACTCGGTGGTGTTGCCGCGCCCCACGAGGTCGGTGGTCTTGGCCCCCGCCCCGCTCACGATGAACTCGGTGCCACACGACTCCCCCATCCACTCGCGCAGGTGGTCGTGGCCGGCGAAGTACACGTCGGCCTGGCCGCATACGTTGGCGTCGACGAACTCCTCGACCGCGGCGCCGTTAGCCACCGGCAGCCACTCGAAGCCCTCGTACTCGCCGGCGTTGCCGTGCTGGCCGTTGCTCAGGTAACAGTGGTGGCCGAACGCGATCTTCCACCGGGCGTCGGAGGTGGCGAGCGCGCCCGGCAACCACGCGGCCTGCTCGTCGCCGAATCCCCAGAAGATGGTGTTGGTGTCGAGGCCGAACAGCTCGAGCTCGCCCAGCTCGTGCGAATAGAAGGCGTTGGGGAGTGTCCACTTGTCGGAGTACGCGGTGTATTCCACCTGGTAGTCGCCCTTCCAGAACTCGTACCCCGCGCCGTCGCCCCCATAGTCGTGATTCCCGAGCACCACGTAGAACGGGAAGTCGAGCTCGGCGTAGGGGAGCTCGAACTTGGTCTCGAACTGATCGTCCTCGGGGCCCTCGACCCCGGTGTCGTAGAAGTTGTCGCCCAGGTACAACGCGAAGTCGCACCCCTGGGCGTCGCACACGGTCTTGATGACGTCGGCCACGCGGTACTGGGTGTCGTTGCCCTCCCCGGCGTCGCCGAGCGCGACGAAGCGCGCGATGACCGGCTCCTGCACCGGGCCGGTGTCGTCGGGCTCGCCGCTGTCGTCGGGCCCGGTGTCGTCGGGCTCGCCGCTGTCGTCGGGCCCGGTGTCGTCCGCTGCGGTGTCGCCGCTGTCGACGGCCGCGGGGTCGGCCGCCGTGTCCTTCACCGAGGCAGGCGCGGTCGGGGTGGGCGAGCAGGCGAAGAGGGCG
>SXOM01000499.1 GCA_005776735.1 Pseudomonadota bacterium | reverse complement strand
GCGGCGGCGGCCCAGGCCGAAGCGACCGACCGCGCCACCGCGGCGCCGGAAGCCCCCACCGCCGAGCCCCCGGCGCCGCCCTCCGCCGAGCCGGAGGGGGCCACCGAGACCACGTCCACCCGTCCCGGTGCGCGTCCCCTCCCCGCCGAAGCGGTCCCGCGCGCCCGCGGTCCCCGACCGGCGGCCCCGCCGCCCGAGGAGTCCGGCTCGTGAAGCCCGACCCGGACGACTACCGGATGCCGATCCTCGAGCACCTGCGCGAGCTGCGCGGGCGCATCATCGTCGCGCTCGCCACGGTGGCGGTCAGCTTCGCGCTCACCTTCGTCTTCGCGCAGGACATCTTCGACTGGCTCGCCGCGCCGATGAACGTCGCGCTCAAGACCACGGGCCGCGGCACGCTGGCGGTCACCGAAGCCACCGAGGGCCTCTTCGTCCAGATGCGCGTGGCGGGCTTCACCGCCCTCTTCATGAGCTCGCCGGTCATCTTCTGGCAGATCTGGCGGTTTGTGGCCCCGGGCCTGTACGACACCGAGAAGCGGTGGGTGCTCCCCCTGGTCACCGCGTCCACCGGGCTCTTCCTCGGGGGCGCCGCATTCGCCTACTACGTGGTGTTCCGGTTCGGCTTCCCGGTCTTCTTGTCGATGAACGGCGAAGACGTCCAGGCCGTGCTCTCCATCTCCAGCTACCTCGGCTTCGCGACCACGGTGCTGGTCGCGTTCGGTGCGTCCTTTCAGCTCCCGGTGGTCGTGTGGTTCCTCGCCCGGCTCGGCCTGGTCGACCACATCGACCTGATGCACGGGTTCCGCTACGGCCTGGTGGGCATCTTCGTCGTCGCCGGCGTGCTCACGCCGCCCGACGTCATCTCCCAGGTCCTCATGGCGGGCCCGCTCGTGCTGTTGTACGGCGTCGGGATCATCGTCGCCCGCTTCGCCACCACCAAGAAACGTTAGGACGGCGTGCGCATGGCCTCCCTCGCCGACCGTTTCTGCCCCAACGTGCACGACGCGCCGATCACCGCTGCGGCGTACGATCCGTGGAGCGGGGTCCTGGCCTCCGCCGACCAGAGCGGGGTCGTCGCGCTCACCCGCGCCGGCGAGTCCGCGCCGGGGCTGGTCTTCACGCCCGGCGCGGGCGTCAGCGGCGCGCTCGCGCTGATCCGCGGCGGCAGCCTCGTGGCGGTCGGCGACGACGAGGGCACCATCGGCGTGTACCGCGTCGACAACGGCGAGCCCGTCTTCCAGGAGGTCCGCGAGGGCGCACGCGGGCGGGTGCGCGCGATGCGCGGAGTGGCGGTCTCGCCCGAAGGCGGGCGGGTCGCGTCGATCGCGGTCGACGGCCTGCTGCGCATCTGGGACATCGCCAACGGCCGGCGCGAGATCGCGTGGCAGGGTTTCGGCGGCCAGACGGTCGATTTCGACGCGCACGGGCAGCGGGTCCTGTGCCTCGACGCGCAGGGGCAGCCCCGCCTCGTCGACCTCATCAGCCACCAGGGCCTCCCGATGGACCGGCTGCAGATGCCGGCCGACCGGGCGTCCTTCTCGCTCGACGGAACGCTGGTGCTCGCGGCCGGTCCGTCGGGCCTCGCCCTCCTGCGCCTGGTCGACGGCCGCATGATCGCCAGCTTCGCCGCGCGCGGCGGCAGCGGCATCCTCAACGTGGTGCAGCGGCCCGACGGGCAGCAGGTCGGCGCGGTCAGCAACCGGTCGGTTCACGTCTTCTCCATGCCCGACCTCCAGCCCGTCGAGAGTGTGCGCCACGGCGCGCCCGAGCCCAGCGGGGCCGCGTGGTGGGGCCAGGAGGGCATCCGGGTCGGCGGCAGCGACGGCCTGGCGCACGGCGGCGGCGAGGCCGCAGCAGGCCCGGTCACCGCGGTGGGAGGCTTCGGCGCGATCCGGCTCGCCGCCCACGGCGATCGAGTCCAGGTGTGGACGGGCGACCGTCGGGGCCGCGCCATCGAGGTGGGCGCGCCGGTGGTCGAGGTGCACGCCGAGCGCGAAGGGCGCTACGTGCTGGTCCGCGCCCAGGGCACCACGCTCCGCCTCTTCGACGCCCGCACCGGCCAGGTGGTCTTCGACGCCGGGGGCGACACCGCGGGCGTCGCCGAAGCGGCCGTCGGCGGCAATGTCGTCGCCGCGCGGATGCAGGCGGGCGGCATCCGCTGGTGGGACCTCGGCAAGAACCGGGCGTGGGAGCTCTTGTGGCCCACCGCCATGGCGCTCTCGCACGGCGGCACGTGGCTCGGCCTCGTCACGCCGCGGGGGGCGCTCAAGATCATCGAGCCGGGGAGCGGCCGCGACGCGGTGCCCGATCCGCGGCCCGCGGCCGACGTGCCCGTGCGCCTGCTCACCTTCGTCAACCGCCGCCCCGACCTCCTGGTCCTCGACGCCGACAACGTCCTGGCCCACTACGACCTGTCACGCAGCGCGCGCGACGGCACCCCGGCCCAGGCCCGCGACGTGCTTCAGTTCGGGGCCACGCCCGACCGCATCTGGGGCATCACCGGCGGGCAGTTCGCCGCGGTCCGGATCCCCGACGGCGACGCGGCCACGATGATGTTCGTCGACCTCCAGCGCCAGGCGGTCGTCGGCGAGCTGGCGGGGGTCCATCCGCACGCCGAGGTCGACGCAGAAAACGGCCTCGTGCTCGAGCCCGCTCGCAGCGGTGCGCTCCTGGAGCGCGAGATGGCGGGGGCCGAGCGCCGCGTGTTGCGCTCACTCCCCGGCGGGCAGTGGGTGGCCTTCGGCACGCGGGGCATCCTCGATGCCAGCGACGCCGCGGGCGGCGCCCTCGGTCGCTGAGCGGCGCCCGTCGAGCCGCCGGGAGGCGGCGGCCGCGAGCCCGCGGGAGCGGCCTCGCTGCAAAAGATGACGACGCAGGCCGGCCACCACCGCAACGATCAGCGCGCCGACGCCGCCTTCACCACACCCTCCGCCGCATTCGCCCACCGCCGCGGGCGACGTCGGATCGGTCCCGAGGACCCACTCCTCGGCGTTGGTGTAGCCGTCGCCGTCGGCGTCCTCGGCGCCGTCGTCGCGCCCGGGGTCGAGGCCCTCGGTGCGCTCCCACGCGTCGCCCATGCCGTCGTGGTCGTCGTCGGCCGCGAGTACGAGGTCGAGGTCTGCGAGGCTGTCGCCGGCGTCGAGCGCCAAGGGGACCGCCCCGCTCGCGTCCCGGCCTTCGGGGTACCACGCCGACGTCCACCCCCGATCGTTCGGACAATAGCTGGCGTAGCTAGCGGATAGTGTTCCCGTGACGCCCGCGACGCCGGGGAGCGTCCAACCACCGTCGCGGGAGCTCGTCGTGCTCCACGTGCGCGGGGCTTCGACCCCGAACTCCGAGAACACGAGCTGGGCGCCGTACACCGCGCCCCCCGCGTCGTCGGTCACGGTCCCCGACAACGTGGCGCCGCGCGGGAGCTCCACCTCGACCACCTGGAGACCGTCCAGGGGGAAGGTGCGGCGCTCCCCGTCGTCGTCCAGCAGGAAGCCGTTCTCGAAGCCGGCTTTGGACCCGGAGATGTAGAGGAAGTACTCCCCCGGCCACAGCCCCGGGAAGACGACCTTGCCCGAGGTGTCGAACCCATCGCCGCGGCCTACGGTGTAGGTGTCGTTGTACAACGTCGCGCCCACCTCGCTCACCTCGCCCTCGGCGTGCAGGGTGAGCACACTCTCCACCGGCAGGGTCAGGTCGATGGTCGCCTCGGCGCCCTCCTCCTCGACCGTCACCACGCCGGAGGGGCGGTCGGCGTCGGGCCAATAGGTCGTGGCGAGGCCCTCGGACTGCGCCCACACCACCACATCGCCGGGCGGCAGGCCGTCGGCGTCGTAGGTGCCGTCGGCGGCGATCCCGACCCCGAGCACCTGCTGCTCGGCGTAGGTGTAGACGGTGCCCGCCGCGACCGGTCCGTCCGGACCCGAGATCGTGCCGACCACCCGGATTCCGTCGAGGAGCCGGGCGTCGTCGAGCTCACTCACGGTGGCCGCCGCCGCGGTGATGCGCGTGGAGTTGCCCTCGGCGTAGACGGGGCCGAGCCACTGCTCCGGCCACCCCGACACCTCGAAGAGCACGTAGAACGCCGAGCCGGTGGCCTCCGCATCGAGACCCTCGACCCGGAAGCTGCCGTCGACGTCGGTGGCGTCGGTACGCGCGACCAGCGCCGTGCGGGGCTCCGCGCCGTACACCGTCACCTGCACCTCCGGCATCGGGTTGCCTGCGACGTCGAGCACGCGTCCGGTCACGACGGCCCCCACCTGCAACGCCTGGTCCAGGCCTGCACGCACCTCGTCCTCGGCGACGGCGACGGGATTGGTGTCGCAGACGTCCCACGCGCCGCCGAGGAAGCGGTCCCCGTGCGGATCGTAGTTGGGCGGCAGGAAGCGCACGCGGTACCGATCGGCCGGCAGCCCGACGATGGACCACTCGCCGCCGGAGCGGGTCACCGCCATGCCGTACGCGAAGCGGGAGTCGTAGGCGAGCACGGTCGCACCGACGACGGGGGTGCCGTCGGCCCCGAGCAACGTCCCCGAGAGCTCAGCCGCCAGCGCGGCGCTGACCCACCACATCGCCCCCTCCGATGCCGAGCGCCCCGAGGCGCGCGACGACGCCGCTGTCGCCGTCCTCGTCCAGGTGCACCTGGAGCGCGCGGCCGGGGAGCCCGAACCAGTCCACCACCGCCCGCACCCCCTCGCCGTGCGCCGAGCCCGCCGTCGTCACCAGCACCAGGGCGTCGGCCCGCCCGGCGCGCTCCAACACCCAGCGCTCCGCCGCGTCCAGCGCGATGGGGCGCGGCCGCGCGAGGTCGACCGCACAGATCGCGGCCGCCACCAACGCGACGCCCACCGGCCACGCGCTCCCCGGGGAGAGCCAGAGCGCCGCGCCCGGGAGGGCTGCGACCGCGTAGAACGCGCGCACCGTGCGCCGGCGATCGAGGGCCAGCACGTGCACCGCGCGCACGGTGGGGACGGGCGCGTTGACCACCACCGTCCACGCCGCGCGCCGC
>SXOM01000064.1 GCA_005776735.1 Pseudomonadota bacterium | reverse complement strand
TGGCGCTGTACGGCGTCTTCCGCGCGGTGAACGAGCAGTTCCGGGTCGACTCCCGCGGTTCGTTCGCCGGCACCGCGCTCACCCCGGGCGTGGGCACTTCGTTGGTGATGGTGGCGGCGGCGGTGGCCATCTGGGTGGCCCAACGCAACGTCCAGCCCCCGGAACGGGTGGGCTAGGGCAGGGAGTCCCGAGGCGCGCAGGCGCAGCCGGTCGCTCCCGCTCCCTCGACGTGGGCCCGAGGTCGATTAGCTGCCCTCGATGCGGGTGCTCGTGGTCGGAGCCGGCGGACTGATCGGGCGAGCGCTCTGCCGGGCCGCGCCCCCGCCCGGCCTGGACGTGGTGGGCGTGGGCCGGGAGGAATGCGACGTCACCGACGCCGACGCCCGGCGCCGCGTGCTCGGCGCGGTGCGGCCGGACGTGGTCATCTTCGCCGCCGCCTTCACCGACGTCGACGGCGCCGCCCGCGCGCCCGCCAGCGAAGCGGTGAACGTCGCAGCGCCGGCGGCGTGGGCGGCGGAGGTGGAGACGTGGTTGTTGTCGAGCAACTTCGTCTTCGACGGGTCCGGCCCCCACGCGCCCGACGCGGAGCCCCGCCCCACCTCGGTGTACGCCGACCAGAAGGTGCGCGCGGAGGCCGCCGTCCGCCGCGCGGGCGGGCACGTGGTCCGCGTGGGGTGGGTGTTCGGCCCGGGCGGGCGCACGTTCGCATCGACGGTGGCGGAGCGATTGCGCGCGGGCGGCACGGTGCGGGCGATCCACGACGTGCTGGTGCAGCCGACCCACGCCGACGACGTCGCTGCCGCGCTCCTCGCGTTGCCCCGCGGGGTCACGCACCTCGCCGGGGCCGGCGAGACCTCGTGGTACGGGTTTGCGTCGGCGGTACGGGCACGCGTGGGCGCGGGGCGGGTGGAGCCGGTGCGCATGGCGGAGCTGGGGCTCGGGCCCCGTCCGCGCGACGCGCGGCTGGGGCCGGCGCTGCTCGCGCCTTGGTGGTCGCGGCTGCCGGGAGGCGGCGAGGCCGCGTAGGGCGCCGGGCCGCCCGCCCGCCCCTGCCGCCTTCGGGGCGGTCGCGGGGCGGCCCCCGAGATAGGCCCCCGCGTGCTCGCCTTCGTCGCCTCGTTCGCCTTCGCGCTCGCGCCCGACGAAGCCGCCGCCACCCTGCGCGCCGAGGGCTGCTTCGCCTGCCACCCCGACGGGGGTGCCGGCGTGGGGCCGAGCCTGGTGGACGTGAAGCTGGACGATGACGCGCTGCGGCGGGCGCTGGCCGATCCGGGCGTCGGCGGCCCCGAGGGGTACCCCGTCGGCGCGATGCCCCCCGTCGCGGCCGACCGGGTGGAGGCCGTCGCCGCCGCGGTTCGTGCGCTCGCGCCGGCCCCGCCCGCGTCCCCCGGGTGGTTCGGGGTGCTCGGCGCCGGGCTGGCGATCTTCGTGGGCGGGCACCTGGGCCTCTCCGCGCGCCCGCTGCGGGACCGCCTGCTGGCGCGGCTCGGCGAGGGCGGGTTCATGGGCCTGTACTCGGTGGTGGCCTCCGTCGGGCTGGGGCTCGCCGTGCTCGGGTGGGCCGAGGCGCCCTTCGTGGCGGTCTGGGACCCGCCGACCTGGACGCGGTGGGTGCCGCTGCTCACCATGCCGCTGGTGCTCCTGGGCCAGGTGGCCGGCTACACCACGCCGTCGCCGACCGTGGCCGGGATGGCCGACACCGTGGCGACCGAGCCGCGGGGCATCCACCGCATCACGCGGCACCCGGCGAACATCACCAGCGCGCTGTGGGCGCTGGCCCACCTCACGACCAACGGCGACCTCGCCGGGATCGTGCTGTTCACGAGTGTCGCGATACTCGGCGTGGCCGGGAGCCTGCACATCGACGCCCGGCGGGCGCGCAGCCACCCCGAGGAGTGGGCCCGCTACACCGCGCTCACGTCGGTCGTGCCGTTCGTCGCCATCCTGCAGGGCCGCAACCGCCTGGTGCTCCGCGAGATCGGCGCCTGGCGGCTGGTGGGGACGGTCGCCGCGTACGGGGGCATCCTCGCCAGCCACCAGTGGCTCATCGGCGCCTCGCCGTGGCCGTGGTGAACCACCGAGGTGATGCGCACGCTTCGGTTGGTGGTCGCCAGCGTGTCACTCGGGGTGGAACCCGCGGGGCGGCGGCCCGCGACCGTCCGCTCGTCGGGCTCGGGCCGGCGGCCGCCGCGGCGCCCGGGCGACGGGAACCGGCCGGTTAGAGCGCCGGCATGGATCCGCTCGCCGACACCCTCCGCCGCGTCTACGGCTTTACGAACTTCCGCCCTGGACAACAGGCGGTCTGCGAGGCGTTGCTGGCGGGCAGGCCCGCGGTGGCGGTGTTCCCTACCGGCGGGGGCAAGTCGCTTTGTTACCAGCTCCCCGCCTTGCTCCTCGAGGGCACCACCCTCGTGGTGTCGCCGCTGTTGGCGCTGATGAAGGACCAGGTCGACTGGCTGCGCTCGCGCGGCGTCGCCGCCGCCCGGCTGGATTCGACGCTCTCGGCCGACGAGGCGCGGGCGGTGTTCGACGAGATGGCCACGGGCCGGCTCAAGCTGCTCTACGTCGCGCCCGAGCGCTTCCTCAACGAGCGGTTCGTCGACCGCATCGCGCGCGCCCAGGTGCCGCTGCTCGCCATCGACGAGGCGCACTGCATCTCGCAGTGGGGCCACAACTTCCGCCCGGAGTACCTCAAGCTCGCGCAACATGCGCGGCGCCTCGGCATCCGGCGGGTCCTGGCGCTCACCGCCACCGCCACGCCGCGGGTGGTGCAGGACATCGGCGACACCTTCGACGTCGCGCCTGCCGATCGGGTGGTCACCGGGTTCTACCGCCCCAACCTGACCTTGGAGTACGAACCGGTCACGCGGGCGGGGCGCGACGCGGCGCTGTCGCGGCACCCCTTCGACGGCCCGACGATCGTGTACGTCACGCTCCAGAAGACGGCGGAGCGCGTCGCGAAGCTGCTCCAGGACCGGGGCGTCGCGGCGAGGGCGTACCACGCCGGCATGGAGGCCGACGACCGGGCGCGGGTCCAGGACGCGTTCATGGCGGGCGAGCACCGCGCGGTGGTGGCGACCATCGCGTTCGGCATGGGCATCGACAAGTCCGACATCCGGGCCGTGCTCCACTACAACCTGCCCAAGACGCTCGAGAGCTACGCGCAGGAGATCGGCCGCGCGGGCCGCGACGGCGCGCCGTCGATGTGTCGGATGTACGCCTGCCGCGACGATCTCCCCACGCTCGCCAACTTCACCTACGGCGACACGCCCACCCGCGAGGCGGTGGGCGGTGTGCTGCGGGCGCTGCTTGGCGCCGAGGACCACGTCGGCGTCTCGTTCCGGGCGCTGTCGGACGCGCACGACATGCGCGAGCTGGTGGTCAAGACGCTCGTGACCTACCTGGAGCTCGACGGCTGGGTGCGCCAGGGCACGCCGGTCTACACCGAGTACAAGTGGCGGTACCTCACGCCGCGCGCGCAGATCGTCGCCGGGTTCGACCCCGACCGGCAGCGGTTCCTCGACACGATCTTCGCGGCCGCCGCCGAGGGGCGCGCCTGGTCGAAGCTCGACCTCGCCGAGGCCGCGGCCGCGCTCGGCGAGCCGCGCGACCGGCTCGTGCGCGCGCTGGACTACCTCGCCGAGAAGGGCCACCTGGAGCTCGTCGCCACCGGCGTGCAGCAGCAGATCGTGGTGGTCCGGCGCCCACCCGACCTCGCCGCGCTCGCGGCCGAGCTCACCGGGCGGTTCGAAGCCCTCGAAGCGCGCGAGGTGGCGCGCGTGGCCGAGATCGCCACCTTCGTGGAGGGGGAGGGGTGCCACACGGCGCGCCTGGTGGGCCACTTCGGTGAGGTGCTGCCGCGTCCCTGTGGGCACTGCACCGCCTGTCGAACGGGCCAACGCGTGCGCCTGCCGCCCGCCACCGCCCCGGCCCCCCTCCCCGACGACCAGACGCGGGCGGCGCTGCGGGCGGCGTACCCGGTGTTGTGCGAGCCGCGGTCGATGGCGCGGCTGTTGTGCGGAATCACCTCGCCGGCGCTGACGCGCGCCCGGCTCGGCCGCCACCCGCTGTTCGGCTCGGCGGCGGATGCGGACTTCCGCGACGTCCTGGCGTGGGCGGCACACGAGGGGTGATGCCGATCACGGCGGCGCCCGCGCTCCCGAGGAGCGCGCCCCCGAGCGGCGCCCTGGCGGCGCTGCTCACCGCGGCTCCGGGTTGGGCCACGGGCGGCGCAGGGTCACCGCAGCTGCAGCGGAGCGCAGTCACCACCCACATGCATGTCGAACCAACACGCGTCTCCCGCCCACTTCGCCGAATGCGTGCTGCCCGCCACGTCCAAATGTCCGGAGAAGTACCCTTCGCCATTCACGGGAACGACCTCGATCGCGACCGCCCCCGGCTCGTCCCAGGGCGCCACCGCCCACGGATCGGACGAGTCCTCTCCAATCGTACCGCGGCAATACATCACTTGACGGAAACCTGGCCAGAACTCGACCCACTCCGGCGTCGCCGGGTCGCCCGCCGAGCCGGAGTCCGGAATGTCGAACTGCCCACACACCGTCGCCCCCTCCTCCCAGTGTTCGGGCTCACAGGCGAGCGCGATCACCCCGATGAAGGCCACGCCCGCGCTCCCCAGGAGCGCGCTCCCGAGCGGCGCCCTGGCCGCGCTGCTCACCGCGGCTCCGGGTTGGCCGGGTGGCACAGTCGGTGACTCCGTGTGCTCAAGGAAGTCTCAGCTCGACGCAGCCAGCGGCCGGAGTGTGGAAGCTGCAACCAGAAATGGTCTCGTAGGGGTGTCCCAGCTCCGTCAGAACGAGGTATGTCCCGTTCGCAGGCAGGCTGGCACTGAAATATCCTTCGATGATCGGTGAAATTTCCTCCGGAAAGGCGCCGGAATCCTCCCATGGCGGTGCGCCGTACTCACCAGCCGAGTCCGCCGACCCACTTTGCCCGCAAAACCACCCGCCCCACTCCGGCCAGAACTCCACCCACTCCGGCGTCGGCAACCCTTCTGCCACGTCCGGGGCTTCATACGTCCCGCACACCGTCGCCCCCTCCTCCCAGTGTTCGGGCTCACAGGCGAGCGCGAGCACGCCGATCACGGCCACGCCCGCGCTCCCGAGGAGCGCGCCCCCGAGCGGCGCCCTGACGGCGCTGCTCACCGCGGCTCCGGGTTGGGCTGGCGCTGCGCGGCTCGCGTCGGCTGCACGGCGGCGAGAGCAGGGGGTGACCGCGTCTGTCGGGCGTACGCGCAGAGCTGGGCCTCGACGACGGCGAGGTGGAGCTGAGCCTCGGCGAACGTGATCTCCGGGAGGGGCGGCGG
>SXOM01000498.1 GCA_005776735.1 Pseudomonadota bacterium | reverse complement strand
CTGAGATCGGCGGGGCCTTCGGCGGCGAGAAAGAGACGGGCGGGGGCCGGGAGTCGGGGTCCGACTCGTGGAAGGCCTACATGCGTCGACAGACCAACACGCTCAACTGGGGCCGCGACCTGCCGCTGGCCCAGGGCATCACCTTCGACGTGTGACGCCAGATCCCCAGGCTGCGACACCGATGGGCCATCGTCGCAGCCTGGCGGCCAAAAGTGCACGTTCCCCCGACGGCACGGCGCTTGCAGTACCCGGGACCGAACCCCTGGAGCTCCCCATGATCACCGAACTCATCCGCGACGAAGAAGGCCAGTCCACCGTCGAGTACATGCTGCTCATCAGCGTCATCGTCATCGCCATCGTGGCCGCGGCCTACGTGTTCATCGAGCCCTTCCAGAAGGGTGTCGAGGACCTCGCCAACGACGTCCGCAAGATCCTCTCCACGGGCAAGATCGGCCGCACCGGCACCAGCCGCTAGGCTCCCCGACCTCGGGGCGATGCGCCGCGCCAGTCCGCTGGTCGCGGCGTTTTCGTGTGCGCATCGCGCGCCCGCCGGGGGTTCACACCTCGACGAGCGCCACCGCCGCGGCCACCGCCTCCTCCGTCGGTCGGCCGAGCCACTCACCACGGTAGCCGAGCGGCGAAACCACGGCTCGCAGGCCGCCGAACCGCAGGTCGCTCGGGGTGTGCGTGTGGCCCGCCACCGCGAGGCACACCCGAGGGTCGGCCCGGAGCACGTCGCCCAGGCCGCGGTGGCCGATGAACGCCTGGCAGAAACGCCATCCGGGGTGCGGCTTGTGGTGGAGCTGCTCGTCGAACGCCACCATGTGCGTGAGCGCGACGACTCGCGGCGCGACACACGCGCGGAGCTGGGCCTGGAGCCGGGAACGGAGCCGATCGGCCACCGCCCACGGGGCCATCGGCCGCCCGTCCTCGCCAGGGAAGACCGCGTACACGTGGTCCATCCACTTCAGCCCGTGGAACTCGCCGCGGGTGTAGGCCTCGTCGGGCGCACCGAGCGCTTCGTCCTTCATGCTCAGGTCGTACCAGCCGAGGGTGCCCACGAAACCGACACCGTCGATCTCCACGCCGGCGGCGTCGAGGCAGTCGACCCCGGCCTCGCGGCACAACGCGGGCAACAACTCGTCCAGCCGCCACCACGCATGCTGGCCGCGCGCCACCTGTTCGGGATGGCTCCACACGTCGTGGTTGCCCGCCACGTACACCACCCGCGGCGCGGCCGCGCGCAACGCCAGGAAGGTCTCCAAGAGCGTGGTCGGGCTCGTGGCCACGTCGCCTGCGAGCACGAGCACGTCGGGCTCCAGCGTGCGCACGCGGGCCGCGAGCGCCGCCAGCGCGCCCGGACCGTTCTTGTCGATGTGAATGTCGCTGGTGACCGCGAGCCGCATGGGTGTCGCCCTAACCGTGCGCGGGCCCATGCCACGCGGCCGCCATCTGGATGTCCAGATTGCGTCACGGCCGAAAAAGGCATTGCGTGACAGGCGCGGTACGAGTAGCTTCCGGGTCGCCTTCGCACCCCCCTCTCAGGAGACCACATGACCCTCGACAAGCTTCACCTCGCCGGCTTCCTCGTGCTGGCGGGCTGCCTCGGAACCAACACCGGCACCGACAGCGGCGACACGAGCAGCAACAACAACAACACCGGTACCGACGCCGACGACGACGGCTACGACTCCGACGAAGACTGCGACGACAACGACGCCGATGTGAACCCCGGTGTGGACGAAGACTGCGAAGACGGTGCGGACAACAACTGCAACGACGACGTCGACATGGACGACTCCGACTGCACGGGCGGCGGCGGCGACACCGGCACCGCGTACCTCGTGTGGGCCGGCTCGATGAAGGACAACGGCGACTCCGTCGACGTCACCTACGGCATCGCCAGCCTCACCATCAACGGCGTGTGGCCCTGCGCCCTCAACGGCAGCCACTCCGGCGGCGGCGAAGCGCCCCCGTCCTGCCCCGACTGCGCGTTCGCCTACGGCACCACCTACGTCGGCGGCGAGGTCGTCGGCGACTACTGCGACTCGTTCCTCACCGACACGCTCTTCACCTACTACACCACCGACGACGTGTGGTGGGCCGCCGGCGGCAGCGACGGCCTCCTCGGCTGGGGCTTCTCCGACCTGTACGTCTACGAGTACGGTGGCAGCACCTACGACCTCGAGAACGCGGTCTTCATGTACTACAGCGGCTACGGCTGGATCCTCCGTCACTACGACTACCCGGCCAACGGCTACGAGACGGTCGACGAGTCCGCCGACCCGATCACGTTCATGTCGTACCTGACCGACTCCAGCGGCAACCCCAGCTACTACTACTTCTACTACTAGTCGGGGAGCGTCAGTCGGGCCCGCCCCTCGCGAGGGGGGCGGGCCCGCGGCGTTTTGGGGGCGGTGGCGGCGGCGGAGGGATCAGCGGCGGTCGAGGGGGATCAACAGCTCGAGCCGCCGCGTCGGGCTGCCGCAGACCCGGGCATAGTCCTCGGCGTGGCGGGCCATGGCGGCCTCGTCGCCGCCTGCGCGGGCCAGGTACCACCGGCTGGCGACCAATTCCTCGTCCAGCTCGTCGGCGTACGCCGCCAACGCCTCGGTGGCCCCCGCGAGGTCGCCCGCGTCGACCAGCACCCGCGCGCGGATGGCGTCGGCCTCGCCGCCGGTGAGCGGCCCGAAGATGCGGCCCTGCATGCCGGCGAGCGCCTGCACCCACAGGCCCTCGCGGCGCGAAGCTTCGAGGTTCAACAGCCGCGTGGCGGTGCCCCGGCGCAGGCGCGGGTGCTCGGCGAGGATCGCCAGCGCCGCGGTGGGGTCGTCGCTGTCCAGCGCCGCGCGCGCGCGCAGGCGGTCGAGCTCCTCGGCGTCGCGCCCTTCGCGCGCCCACACGAGCGCGACGAACTCGACCAGGTCGAGGTCACCGTGGCGCAGGGCCAAGGCAGCCTCGGCGAACAACGACTCGTCCCGGTCGGCCTTGGCGTACCACAGGTGCTCCATGGCGACGTCGCGCAGCACCGGGTCCCCGACCCGGTCCGCGTCGAGCGCGAGGCGGGTGAGCGCCGACGACAGGTCCGGGCGGCGGGCGAGCGCCCACAGGTCCATCTCGACGGCGGCTTCGACCTCGCCGGTGCGCTCGAGGCACACCGCCGTGGTGACGGCGGCGCGGGGACCGAACGCCAGCGCGTGCGTCCACTCCGTGAGGTGCGGGAGCGCTTCGCGGCACCGGCCGGTGCGGGCGAGCGCCTGCCCGAGCCCGATGTGCGCTTCACCGTTGGCCGGGTCGCGCTCGACGGCTTCGCGGAAGGACACGATGGCCGAACGGGACATGCCGCTGTTGAGCATCGCACGCCCCTTCATCACGTTGGGCCGCCGCCCCGGGCCGTGGGTGCCCTGCTGGCCCGGTGTGACCCCCTTGGGGATGCCTGCCCCCGCCGCGGGCCCGCCGGTGCGGGGCCCCCGGCCCGGCCCCGGGCCCGCCCACGAGGCGCCGGACCCGACGAGGGCGAGCAGGAGCACGACCGGGGCCAGTGAACGCATCAGCGGCCTTCGGGGCGGGCGAGCGTGTTCGCCCCCGGGGACTGGGGCGTCGTCGTCGTGGATGCTCCCGCGGCCCCAGCGGACGGCGGCGCCCCCGAGCGGGCCCGGTGCAGGGCGTCCGCCTTCTGGAACAAGGCGCGCCCCTCCTCGGAGTGGCCCTCCTTGTCGAGCAGGTTGGCCTCCAAGAGCATGATGTCCGGCTCCTCGGGCGCCAGCGCCTTGGCCGCCATCAGCGTGGTCCGCGCGGTCGCGTAGTCGCGCATGTTGAACTCGCACTGGGCCTGGTCGAGCAGCGCGCGGGCGGCGCCGGGCTGCAACTTCACGAGGCGCCGCACGACGTCGTACTGGGACTGGTAGTCGCGTTCGTCGGAGTAGACCCGCGAGAGCACGCGGAGCGCCTCGACGTTGTCGGGCGTGTCGGCCAGCTCGGCCTCGAGGAGCGTGAGCGCTTCGGCGGCGCGACCGGTGCCGGCGGTGAGCATCGCGAGGTTGACACGCGCGCCCTTGGAGGGGTTGGCGGTCTCCACCGCGGCGCGGAGAAAGCGCTCGGCCCGCGTGAAGTCACCGGTGAGCAGGTAGTGGCGCCCGATCGCCGAAGCGAGCGCGACGTTGGACGGATCCTCCTCGAACCAGGTGGTGCCCGCGGCCAGCGCGTCCTCCTCGAGCCCGGAGCCGAGCTGGGCGACGACCGTCACCTCGCGGGCGAGCCGGTCGGTCGGGTCGATGTCCAGCGCGCGGCCTGCGAAGTAGAGCGCCCGCGCCGGGTCGGACTGCGCGGTCACGGCGGCCAACTGGGTGAACGGCCGCGCGTCGTCGGGGAAGAGGCGCGACGTCTCCTCCATGAACGCCCGGGCCTCGGCGATCTTGCCCGTCTTGTTGAGCAGGTTGGCCTTGCGCATGCGCAGCTCGTACGCGTCGGGCTTCATCGCGATGAGCTCGGTGATCTTGACCTCGGCCACCTCCGGGCTGGCCGGCCGCTCCCGCTCGATCGCCATCATGCCGTCGAGCAGGCGCGTGTACCCGAGGGGGTCGGGCAAGGTGAACGGGTCGACCCCGCCCGAGGAGCCGGCGACGTAGCCGAGCGCTTCGAGCTGCGCGATGGTGGCGGCGTCGAGGCTCGTGCCCTTCCCGGGCGGGGTGGCGTCGAGCGCTTCGAGCTTCCGCGTGAGGCGCTCGACGTCGGCCGGACGGGAACCGGCGAGGTTGGTGAGCTCGCCCGGATCGGCCGCGAGGTCGTACAGCTCGGGCGTGGGCTTCACGATGAGCTTGAGCTGGTCCTCCACGATCATCCGGTGCGGCGCGAGGCGCAGGCGGTCGACCAACTGGTAGCTCTCGGCGTAGACCACGCTGGCGGCGCCCGGCTGCGCGGTGCCGTCGAGCCCCTCGGGCACCGGGAGGCCCGCCGCCGCCAACAGGGTGGGCGTGAGGTCTGCAGACGAGACCGGCTCGGCGACCACGCCGGGCTTCACGCCGGTACCGCTGAGTATCCACGGGACACGTTGGGTGGCGTCGTAGGTGAAGAGGCCGTGCTCGAGCTCGTGGTGATCGCCCAAGGACTCGCCGTGGTCGCCGATGAGGGCGAAGACGGTGCCGGCCGCTTTGCGCGCCCCGAACGCTTCGACCAGCCGCCCGACCTGGTCGTCGACGTAGGCCAGCTCGGCGTCGTAGGGGCGCCCAGGCTGCAACGCCGCGTACGCCGGGAGCGGCTGGTAGGGGCGATGGGCGTCGTAGAGGTGTACCCACACGAAGACCGGCCGGTCGGTCGGCTGCTTCTCCAGCCACCCGAGCACGTCGGCGACCACTGCTTCGCCGGGGCGTTCGGAGTGCCAGAAGTTCTGCGCCCCTTCGTGTTGATCGGCCTTCGGCGGCATCTGGTCGAAGTACGCGTCGAACCCTTGGGCAAACCCCCACTGGCGCGTGGTCACGTACGCGGCGGCGCTGCCCGCGGTGGCGTAGCCGCCCGCGCGGAAGTGTTCGGCCAGGGTGGTGAACCGCTCGGCGAGGACGCCCGAGCCGTTGTCGCGCACCTCGTGGTGGTACGGGTGCAGGCCGGTGAAGAGCGTGGCGTGCGCCGGGATGGTGAGCGGCAAGACCGAGTAGGCGTGGTCGAAGCGGAGGCCGTTTGCCGCGAGCGCGTCGATGCTGTCGGTGCGCGCGGTGGTGTGCCCGTAGGCGCCGATCCGGTCGGCCCGCGTCGTGTCGAGCGTGACCAGCACCACGTCCGGACGCGGAGCGACGACCGGGGCAGGCGCGCTCGTCGGGGCGGACGCGACCTCTGCGGCGGGGGGGGAGCCCGAGTCGCACGCGAACAGCGCAAAGAGCCACATGCCGACGCCTCCGAAGCGTGGCGGCACCCCTACCGCCCCGCCTCCCGCGGAGCAACGAGCGCGGTGGTAAGCCTTTGTCCGTGCGGCGCAGCGCGCGTCCGGATACCCGCCGCCCCGTGTTGTTCCTCCTCTCGGTCGCCTACGCCGGCCCGCCGCTGCCCCAGCTCGGGCAGGGGTTCGGTGTCGGCGTGTCCGCCTGGGCGGCCACCACCACCGACGTGCTGAGCGACCCTGAGTGCGCCGAGGGTGGCAACTGCGTCGCGCACCGGGCGCACAGCGGCACCGGTGGGATGCTGCACCTCCAGGTCGGCCCGGTCGTCACCGGTTGGCTCGGGGCAGGCGCCGACAACGTCTCGGCGCCACAGGCCGCGTACGAGGCCGCTGGCATCACGTTCGACGGGGGCGTGAGCCTCAACCTCCGCCCCAAGCAGGACCTCGGCGCGTTGGTGTGGCTCGGCGGCGACTACGGCGCCAGCGGCGACGACGCGGGGGAGCACGCCCGCCGCTGGGGGGTGCGCGCCGGCGGCGCGGTGCGCACCGGCCGCCCCGACGACGGCCTGGGCGCCTGGCTGGGCGCCGAGCTGCGGGTGCCCGGCGCCGACCTCACCGCCACGCTCGGCGGAGGGCTCGAGCTCGCGCTCGCCCCGGTGGTGCCGGCGTCGGTGGTCGGCGGGTTCACGGTGTGGAGCCCGCCCCTCTCGGGGCGGGCGGGCGCAGACATGCCCCGGGCCTTCTTGTGCGCCAACGCCAGCCTCGGCGCCGAGAACGGCTTCCGGGCGGGGCTCGGCGCGGCGTTCTGACGTCCGTCCGGGGCCGCGTCAGGGCAAGGTGAGCCGGATCTCGGTGCTCCAGTCACTGCCCGCCGCCACGCCCGGCCAGCCGTACTCCACCGGGTCGATGGTCGAGGCGTCTTCGAGCTCGATCTCGAGCTTGTCCTTGCTGACGTGCCAGATGACCTGGCCCGACGACGGCGCGGCCGCCGTGGACGGGGCCCACGCAAGTTGGGCGCTGTCCCCCCCGACGATGCTCAGCGACTGCTCCTCGCCCTCGTCGGGCGCGTAGGTGCCGCTGCCCGAGACCCCGGCGGAGGTGGTGAGCCCCGCCTCGTCGACGACGCAGTCGACGGTGACGTACTGGGCCGTGAACGTGCCTTCCCCGCCGGCGTAGCGCGCCGTCCACTGCCTGCGGTTGCTGTCGCTGGTGAGCGTGAGGTCGCCGACGTCGCCGAGAAAGGCCACCGTGCCATAGGCATAGGTTCGTTCGCCCGAATCGGCGATCGTGATGCTGGGCGCCGTCACGCGGAACGCGCGGTACCCTTCCCCCGACAGGACGTACCCGTCCAGCGTGGACGCCCCGCACGGTTCGGCGACGACCGCCGCCGCCGAGACGAAGAGCCCCACGCCCCGCTCCGCGGCAGAGACGACCTCGTCGCCGTAGGCCTCGGCCACACGGTCGAGCATCGGGGGTTCGGCGCACGCCACGAGCAGCACGATCATCGACTCATTCCCCCAGGAGCGCGAGGGCGCCCGCTTCGTCGAGCACGGCTACCCCGAGCTCCCGGGCCTTGTCGAGCTTGCTTCCCGCATCCGCGCCGGCGACGACGTAGTCGGTCTTCCTCGACACGCTGCCCGAGATCTTGCCACCTGCAGCCTCCAACCTGGCCTTCATGGCCTCGCGACTGTAGCTCGGGAGGGTGCCGGTGAGGACGAAGGTCTTGCCCGACAGCCCGCCGGAGGCCGGTGCCGGCGGCGGCACGAACTGCACGCCGGCGGCCTTCAGGCGCGCGACCTCGTCCCGGTTGCCGGGGTCGGCGAAGAACCCGTGGATGGCGGTGGCGGTGGTCTCGGCGATGCCCGGCACGGCGTCGAGCGCGGGGACGTCGGCGAGTACGATGGCGTCGATGTCGCGGAAGTAGCGGGCCAGGTCCTTGGCGGTCGACTCGCCGACCATCGGCACACCGAGCGCGAGCAGGCATCGTTCGAGCGGCCGCGCTTTGCTCGCTTCGATTCCGTCGAGCAGGTTCTGCGCCGAGGCTTCGCCCATGCGCTCCAACCCCAACACGGCCTCCCGCCGACCCGCGAGCGCGTACAGGTCGCTCGGCCGCTTCGCCAGGCCGGCCGCCACGAGCTGGGCGACGAGCTTCTCGCCGAGCCCCTCGATGTCCATCGCGAGGCGCGACGCGAAGTGGCGGAGCGCACCTTCGACCTGCGACGGACACCCGAAGCTGTTCGGACAGGCCACGTGCACCATCTCGGGCCGCGCTTCGTCCGCGAGCGACCGGACGAGCGGGTGCCCACAGTCGGGGCACGCGGTCGGGTACACCACGGGCTCCCGCGCCTCGCGCCCCGGCTCGTCGACCGCCGCCACCACCTCGGGGATCACGTCGCCGGCGCGCGGGATCACCACGCTGTCGCCGTGGCGGAGGCCGAGCACCCGCTGCATCTGGTGCTCGTTGTGGAGGGAGGCGTTGCGCACCGTCACGCCGCCCACGCGCACCGGCTGGAGCTGCGCGACGGGCGTGACCTGGCCCGTGCGCCCCACGCTGAAGAGCACGCCCTCCAGCCGGGTCTGGACCTGGGCGGGGAGGTACTTGAACGCCATCGCCCACCGCGGTGAGCGGGTGACGAAGCCGAGCGTGTCCTGCAGCCCCACGTCGTCGACCTTCAGCACCGCGCCGTCGATCTCGTAGGGGAGCTCGGCGCGGGCCCGCTCGATGTCCTGGACCGCCGCGATGACCTCGGCGAGGCCCTCGCAGCGCCGGCAGAGCGGGCTCACGGTGAACCCCCAGGCGCGGAACTGGGCCAACAGCTCCCAGTGGGACGCGGGCGCGTCGGGGTGAAGGCCAGCGGAGTGTGCGTAGAAGTGGAGGGGGCGGCCGGCCGCCTGCGCGGGATCGAGCTGGCGGATGGTGCCGGCGGCGCTGTTGCGCGGGTTCTCGAACCGCCGCTCCCCGCGCGCTTCGCGCTCCTGGTTCATGCGCTCGAAGCCGGCGAGGTCGAAGAGCACCTCGCCGCGGACGGACAACCGCCCTCTCGGCGCCCCCACGAGCCGCTTGGGCAGGTTCGCGATGGTGCGCAGGTTGTGCGTGACGTCTTCGCCCACCTGGCCGTCGCCGCGTGTGCCCCCTGCGACGAACACGCCGTCTTGGTACACCAGCTCCATCGCGAGCCCGTCGAGCTTCGGCTCGACCACGTAGGCGATGACCGCGGGCGCGGCGTCGCCGAGGATGCGGCGGATGCCGCCCGGCCGGTCGGACTTGCCACGTTCGAACTCGACGATGTCCTCCCAGGCGTCGCCCCAGGTGGGAGCGGCCTTGTGGTAGCCGTTGGCCAACGACAACATCGGGATCTCGTGCGTGAACGGCGTGAGCTCCGCCACCGCGGTGAAGCCCACCTTCCGCGTCGGGCTGTCGGCGCGCACCAGGAGCGGGAACCGCGCTTCGAGCGCCTCGAGCTCGCGGAAGCGCGCGTCGTACTCGAGATCGGAGATCTCGGCGCGGTTTTCCTGGTGGTAAAGGCGATTGTGGCGGAGGAGCTCGTCGACGAGCGTGTTCATCCGGGCGATGGGGTCCGACATGCGGCCCGGTATCGCCCCCGCGCGCGGTGCGCCGCGGCGCCCGCGCGCTTCGGGACGGTCGCGGCGCACCGCCCTGGGGCTGGCGGGACGCCGAGAAACCCGATAGGCTCGGGCCCCGAGGTCTCGCGATGAACCCCGACTCGCTCGTGCTGGAGATGACGCGCCGCTACGTGCCGGGAAAGGTCCCGCGGGCGCTCACCTACTACCTCAGCATCGGCGACCACAAGTTCGTGATGAAGCTCGACGCGACCGCGTGCACCATCACGCCCGGCAAGGTCGACAACGCCGATTGTGTCATCAAGTCGCACCCCGACGTGTTCGCGCGCCTGGTGCTCGAACGCAAGGCGCCCGGCGCCCTCGACATCGCGCGCGGTCGGTTCAAGACCAGCGACGTCGGCCTGCTCTCCCTGCTCGGGGAGTGCTTCCGGTAGCTCGTCCCCTCCCCGCCGCGCTGCTCCCTCCCTCCCCCTCCGCGCGGCTCCCTCCCCTCCCCCCGCCCACCATGCCCACTCCCGACACCGCCTCCCTGCGTACGCTCGGCCTCAACGAGCTGGTGCAGGCTGCGCGCGCCCACAACGTCGAGAACGCCTCGAGCCTGCGCCGGCGTGAGCTCGTGGCCGCGATCCTGCGTCAATCGGCGCCGAGCAACAGCACCACCGACGGCGAGGGCGTGCTCGAGATCCTCGCCGACGGCTTCGGTTTCTTGCGGGCCGCCGAGTACGGCTACCTGCCCGGGGCCGAAGACATCTACGTGAGCCCCAGCCAGAGTCGCCGGTTCAACCTGCGCACGGGCGACATCGTGCGCGGCGCGGTGCGCGCCCCCAAGGAGAACGAGCGGTACTTTGCGCTCATCAAGGTCGAGCTGATCAACGGCGGCAGCCCCGAGGGCGCGCGCGACAAGGTCTTCTTCGACAACCTCACGCCGATCCACCCGCGACGCCGGCTCCTGCTCGGTGCCGGCTCCTCCCAGGGCGATCCGGTGCGCGTGATCGACCAGGCGGCGCCGCTCGGGTTCGGGCAACGGTCCCTGCTGCGCACCCACGGTCGCGCGGGCGTCGCCGAGACCTTGCGCGCCATCGCCGAGGGGGTCAACCGCAACCACCCCGACGTGGCGTTGTACACGCTCCTGGTCGCCGAACGCCCCGAAGACGTGACCGAGGCCCAGCGGGTCTTCCCGGGCGAGGTGGCGGCCACCACGTTCGACGAGCCGGAGGCGCGTCACCTGCAGGTGGCCGAGATGGTGATCGAGCGGGCCAAGCGCAACGCCGAAGCGCGCGGGCACGCGGTGGTCCTCTTCGACTCGCTCACCCGCCTGATGCGCGCGGCGCCGGGTGCGGTCACGCCCACCGGTCGGGTCGTCGCCGGCGTCGACGCGGGCATCGTCCAGCGCACGCGCCGGCTCCTCGCGGCGGCGCGCAACCTCGAAGAGGGCGGCAGCGTCACGATCGTGGCGGTGGTCGACCACGACGATCCGCTCACGGCCGAGCTCGGCGCGATCGGCAACCACGCCCTGGTCTTCGACGCCAAGGGCGAGCTCTGCGCCGACCGTTCCCACACCGAGCGACGAGAGCTGCTTGACAAGTCCACCTGAACGGGTGAAATGCGGCCGCTTCCGTATACCGAGGTCCCCATGAAGCCCGACATCCACCCCACGCTGCACCCCGTCGTCTTCGTCGACTCCGGCGCCGGCACCGAGTTCGTCACCCGCTCCACGCTCACGTCCAAGACGCAGCGCGACATCGACGGTGTGCCCCACCACGTCATCTTCGTGGACATCAGCTCCGCCAGCCACCCGTTCGACACGGGCAAGCAGCGCGCCGTGGCCGTGGCCGGCCGCGTCGAGCGCTTCAACAAGAAGTACAACATCGCCAAGTAGCTGGCGGGCAGGCAAGCCCCCGAGCGCCAGTCGGGCGCCGGGGGCTTTCTGCTTTCTCGGGGCGAGGTTCCCGTGTTCCGACTGGAAGAGTTCGAGGCGCGTCTGGGCGAGCTGGACCGTCAGCTCATGGACCCGACGTTGGCCGGTCAGCGGGATCGGTACAAGGCGGTCAGCCGCGAACACGCCGAGGTCACGCGCATGGTCGAGGTCTCGCGGGAGATCGCGCGGCTCGAGCGCGAGCGTGCCGACCTGAAGGAGCTCCTCGCCGACCCCGACATGCGGGCCGAGGCCGAGGAGGAGAAGGCGAAGATCGACGCGCGGATTCCCGAGCTCGAGATGGGGCTCCGCCTCATGATGTTGCCGCGCGACCCCTACGAGGGTCGGCCGCTCCTCCTCGAGATCCGGGCCGGCACCGGTGGCGACGAAGCGGCGTTGTTCGCGGCCGACCTGTTCCGGATGTACACGCGCTTCGCCGACCGTATGGGCTGGCGGCTCGAGGTGATGTCGTACTCCGACATCTTCGTCGGCACGGCCTCGGGCTACAAGGAGGTCATCGCCTCCCTCACCGGCGACACCGCGTACCGGTTCCTCAAGTACGAGGCCGGGGTTCACCGGGTGCAGCGCGTGCCGCTCACCGAGACCCAGGGTCGCATCCACACCTCGGCCGCCACGGTGGCGATCCTGCCGGAGCCCGAAGAGGTCGAGATCAAGATCGCCGAGAAGGACTTGCGCATCGACGTGTTCCGCGCGGGCGGCCCGGGCGGCCAGTCGGTCAACACCACCGACTCCGCGGTCCGCATCGTGCACATCCCGTCCGGCCTCGTGGTCATCTGCCAGGACGAGAAGTCGCAGACCAAGAACAAGGCCAAGGCGATGAAGGTGCTCGCCGCGCGCCTCCTGGAGAAGGAGCGCTCCGAGCGCGACGCCGCCGAGGCCGCCGACCGCACAGCGCAGGTCGGCTCGGGCGACCGCAGCGAGCG
>SXOM01000497.1 GCA_005776735.1 Pseudomonadota bacterium | reverse complement strand
GCGCGCCGTCGGCCTGGGCCACCCGGCGCGGCCCCGCAGCTTCGGCCGCCCGCCACGCACGTGCGTCGGTCGGCGGCACGTCGGTGGGGAGCGCGTACAGCTCCCACGTGGGGTGCACCCCCGGCGCCGCCACGCGGTGCACCGCGAACCCGCGCAGGCGGGCGTCGCCGCGCAGGTCGGCGATCCGCGCCGCCACCACCGCGAGCGCGTCGGGATCGACCCGATCGTGACCCGCGAACACGAGCTCGTGGGCCCCCACGCCCTCGCGGCGCACCCCGGGGCCGAACGTCCGGGCCACCACATCGCCCTCGACCCCGAGGGCCGGCACCGGGTGCGGCATGGCGCGCACCGCGCCGCGGTGCGCGAGCCACGGCCCGTGGGCGGCGCACGCCCAGCACGGCATCGCCGGCGGCACCGCCGGGCGCGGGCCGTCAGGCCACGCGTCGTTGAGGAGGACCGTGACCCCGGTGACCGGACACGTCCGGAGCTCTCGCATCAGCGCGTCACGACGCGGACCACCACGCGAGGTCCAGGTCTTCGAAGCAGGGGTCGTGCAGGCGGATGTCCGCGAGCTCGGCGCGCGCCAGCTCGTCGTCGGGAACCCCCCGAGCCCGCGCGTCGGCCAACGTCGCCGCGCGGTCGAACCGCGACAGGTGTTCGCAGAACCGCCGATAGCCGTAGTCCACCGCGCCCCGCGTGCGGATCACGAACTGCCAGTCGCTGGCCTGCAAGAGGAGCAGCTCGCGCGCGGCCAACGAGAGCGGCTCGGCCACCGCCGGAGACCCGCGCCAGTCGAGCCGGTCGACGAGGTCGAGCAGGCGGTCCTCGGCGCCGTGCGCCGCCTCCCACATCCACTTCGTCTCGTCGTTGAGCCACACGCGGTGGTCGCCCCCTTCGCCCCAGGTGCCCTCCGGCAAGGACACCACCTTGTCGGCCGGGTACTGCGAAAGGTACGACGACACCGTGCTCGGCCGCACCTGGTCGTCGGCGGAGAACGCGGCCATCACCTCGCGGATGAAGCGCGGGCCTTCGTGCCACCAGTGCCCGAACAGCTCGGCGTCGAACGGCGCGACCACGACCCCGTGCCGCCCGTTCATCTGGTGGTGGCGCCGGAGGATGCTCTTCACCACCGCGGCGAAGTGCTGGGCGTGGGTGTACACCGCGCCCTGCACCTCGTCGGGCGCGTACGGCAACTTGGCGCCGAGGTCGGTGCGCGGCGCGGTCACGCGCCAGTACCGGTGCCCGTCGCGGCCGTGGCGCTTGTGGAACTCGAGGTACCGCCCGTCGCCGGGGTAGCCGACCTCGCCGCTCCACACCTGCTCGCTGACCTCGGGGTGCCGCGCGAGCGCGACGAGGCGGCCGGGCCCGCCGTCGCTGGAGATGAGGTGCGGCTCGAGCACGCTGCGCCACCCGCGCTTGTCGTCCCAGGTGGCCTGCTGCCAGTCGACCTTGGTGAAGCTGGCGGGCCCCTGGGTGCCCTCGCTGCGCGCCCCCGCGAACAGGTGCGCGTCGACGAAGAAGAAGCGCACCCCCTCGTGGGCGAAGTGCTCCTCGACGCCGGCGCGGACCCGCGGCGTGGCATCGCCCACCGGCGCCACCCACGGGCCGCCCGGCCGGTACGCACACTCGGGCAACCACGCGCCCGCCGGCCGCAGCCCGCCCAGGCGCCGGCGGCTGGTGTGCACCCCCGCCCGGACCTGCGCCCGCGCGCACCGGTCGTACTTCAGCAGCGGCATGTACCCGTGGCTGGCGTTGCTCGTGAGCAGCTCGATGTGGCCCTGGGCCGCGAGGCGCGCGAACGCCCCGCCCAGGTCGCGCCCGATGGCGTCGAAGCGCACCGCGAGCGCCGCGTACTGTGCCGCCGTACGCTCCGCGAGCCACGCGAGGTGCAGGTCGCCGCGCCCGGTGAACTCCGCCTGATCGGCCACCGCACGCGCGCGCATCTCGCCCAACCAGCGCGGGAACCCCTCGGTGAACCGCGGGTGCCCGAGCTGCTCGAGCAAGACCGGCATCAGGCCCATCGTCACCGGGCAACGCCCGTCTTCGAACGTGTCCAACAGCGGCAACCAACTCTCGGCGGCCGCTTCGAACAACCAGACCTCGCCGTGCGGCCAGTGCCCGTGGTGCAAGACCCACGGCAGGTGCCCGTGCAAGACCAGGCAGAAGTTGCCGATCGCCACTACGCCTCCAGCGACAACGCCACGTCGATCCGGCGCTTCTCGAGCCCCCACAGCTCCATCGGCCACCACAGGTACAACGCCACGCCCTGGAAGAGCGGCGCGATGCCCGCCGGCGAACGGCTGACCGTCTCGAGCGGAAAGTGCCACACGCGCGCCGGCTGACGGGGCGACAACGTGAGGCGGAAGCCCCGGTTGTTGTCGACCAACGACAGCTCGGTCAGCTCGTCGAGCTCGCCCGCTTCGGTGACGCGCACCCGGCGACCGGTCGAGGTCTCGAGGAAGACGTCGGCGCCACACTCGGAGTCGAGGTTCAGGTCGATGCCGATAGCGAAGCGGGTGCGGATCGGCTCGTGGTAGCGGTTGGCGATCTCGTAGCGGACATCGACCAACGGCAGCTCCGACGGGAACGCGAACCGCTTCACGATGCGCACCAGGCGCAGGGCGGTGCCCTCGATCACGTTGCCGTCCCGCGCGAGCGACACCGACGCCTCGGTGCCGGTGTCGTCCTGGACCGACAGGAGCTGGTAGTCGGTCGAGACGAAGTCTCCCGCTTCGGCGTAGCGGCCGGAGCGCAGGTTCTCCAGCGTCGTCTCGGGGCCGAAGAAGTGGTCGACGAACGCCCCACGCACGTGCCGATCGTAGTTGAGGCGCCCGGCGAGGTTCTTGCCCGCCATGCGCACGGCGCGGTCGGTCTCGTCGACCGTGGTCTCGTCGGTGTCGTCCTCGTCGTCGATGATGAGCGTGGTGACGTCGGGCGACTCTTCGACCAACTGGGGCAGGTCTTCGCCACGGATGACCGCGTCGTGGTGCGGCTCGCCCACGCGCGTACGCACGTTGAGGACGTTGCCCGGCAGGGTCCAGGAGTCGAGCTCGGTGAGGCAGCCGCCCTGCGCCGGCGACAAGAACGCGCACAGGCTCGGCGTGCGCACGATCACCTCGTTGCGGCCGTCGCCGTCGTGGTCGGCCTGCTCGACCACCAGGCGATCGTGGTCGCCCAGGGCGATGTGGACCGCGTACTCGGCGCGGATGAGGTTGGCCCAGGCCTGGTGCCGGATGTCGCCGAGCTGCGCGCCCACATCGGCCCCGTGGACGTACGCGCTGCCGTTCTGGCCCCGGTAGAGCGCCGCGGTGGCTTCGTTGAGCGCCTCGAGGAGCCCGTCCTGGTCGTCACGATCGCGCGAATCCTCTCGCAAGAGCGAGCGCAGGCGCGCCACCTCGCGGCTGGTGCGCAGCATGCGCCGGTGCAGGCGCAACACCTCGGGCGACGACGCGAGCGTGGCCTCCCACCCCGGGATGCGCAAGAACGGCGCCACGCGCGCCAACGACGGGTCATTGCCCCGTCGCACGTCGGCCAACAGCCCCTGCCAGGCGTTGCCGGCGGCCCCGCCGAGGGCCGCCGCGGCGACCGACGCCTGCACGCTCGCCGGCGGGTACACCCGCCCCGACGGCCGCAGTCGGTCGACCACGGTGCCGAAGTGCACCCCCTTGAGCCACGGCGACGCTTCGGCCAGCGCGTTGAGGAAGCGCCGCACCCACGCCCGCTCCCCGGTGAACGACCGGGTGGCCGAGCTGTCGATCGCCGCGCCGAAGTCTTCCCCGCGCACCGCCACGGTGACCACGCGCTGCCCCGCCCGCGCGCGCGCCGCCAGCACGTCGACGATGCGGGCGGGGGAGGCGTTGGGGATCATCCGGCTGATGACCGGGTCGGCCCCGAAAAGGGCCAGGATGCTGCCTTCGCGCTCGGCGAGCCAGTACCCGTCGCCGCTGGCGCCGGTGCCGAGCTGCGCGGTCTCCAAGGCGGAGAACTGCAGGCCCAGGCGCCCGAAGATGCGCGGCGCCACCGGATCCCACGCGAAGTAGGGCAACCATGCCCCCCGAACCCGCAGATCGGCGTGCTGGCGCCACCATCGGAGCGACTGCTGCACCTGCCCCACCGCGTCGCGTTCGGGCAGGCTCGGCAGGACCGCCCCGCCGTGCAGGCCGCCCAGGACCTCGATGCGGCCGGTGCGCACCACGCGGATGAGCTGCTCGAGCCGATCCGGCGCGTGAAGCTCCATCCACTCCAGGAGCTGGCCGCTCCAGTGCATCGACAGCCGGAGCTGCGTGTACTCCTCGACCACGTCGAGGATCGGGAAGTAGGCCCGCTCGCACGCCCGGCGCACCTCGGGGCCCGACGTCCCCGGCGGCTGGGTGTTCGCGACGCAGAGGACGAGCCCGAGGTTCTGCACGGGCCGCAGCCTACCGCGCCAAAGGGTGCCGTGCGAGCGGTCGCGCGAGCGGATCGCGGATAGCCGCCGTCGATGCCCGACCCCGAAGTCCCCGCCCCTGTGGGCGATGCGCCGCGACCGTCCGCTCCCGAAGCCGAGTCCGGCGCGCATCGCGCGGCCTCCGCGCCCTCACCGCGCCCGCCGCGCACGCTGCCCCTCGACCAGTTCCTGCACCGCCACGGGTTCGGCACCCGGCGTGCGTGTCGGGTGCTCGTCTGGGAGGGGCGCGTGACCTTCGGTGGCGCGCCGGCCGACGACCCCGACACCCGCGTGCCCGCCGCCGGCGTCGGTTTCACCGTCGACGGGGAGGCGTGGATGGGCGCGGAGACCGTGTACCTGGCGATGCACAAGCCCCCGGGCCACGAGGTGTCGCGCAAGCCGCAGCACCACCCGAGCGTGATGGCGCTCTTGCCGCCGCCGCTGGTCGAGCGCGGGGTGCAGCCGGTCGGTCGGCTCGACACCGACACCACCGGGCTCTTGCTGTTCTCCGACGACGGGGACTTCGTCCACGCGCTCACCTCGCCGCGGCACGCCGTGCCGAAGACGTACATCGTCGGCCTCGCCGAGCCCGCAGGCCCCGAGCTGCCGGCGGCGCTGCGGCGCGGCGTGCGGCTCTACGACGAGAACCAGCCGATCGCGGCCCACGACGCCGAGCTCCTCGCGCCCGACTGCCTGCGCCTGGTGCTGACCGAGGGGAAGTACCACCAGGCGCGGCGCATGGTGGCCGCGGCGGGCAACCACGTCCTCTCGTTGCACCGCCCGTCGATCGGGCCGTTGGTGCTCGACGAATCGCTGCCCGAGGGCGCCTGGCGGTGGCTCACCCCGGCCGAGGTGGCGGCGCTGCGGGGGTGAGCCCCAGGACGGCCTACATCGGCGTCCAGTCGCCGTCGGGGCCGCCGAAGATGCCGAGGTCGTTGCGCGAACCGTCGACGTCATTGTAGCCGGACAGGGGATCTCCGGCGTTGACACAGGGGGAGAACCCAGGATCGAGCGTGAAGTCGCCGTTGCCCGGGTCGTTGAACCACGGATCGGACTCCAGGTTGGTGCCGACGGACACGTCCCCGTAGAAGATGTAGTTCTCTCGACCGTGACCCCAGAAGTCGTTGTAGTCCACGCTGTAGCCTTCGGAGATCTCGACTCCCTGACCCGAGTTGGTCACCACGATGTTGTTCACGAAGCGGGTCCCTGAACGGACGTAGACGACGGGGTACGGGTAGGTGTCGTTGCCGTAGATGACGTTGTTGTAGACCCACCCCAGGCCGATGCTCACGCTGCCGCCGTCGTTGTTCGCCACCAGGTTGTTGTGGAACTCCACATCGACCGTCGTGTCACTGGAGAAGGCGCCTCCGATGTTGCCACGGATCACCGAGTGGAGCACCTCCGCGGAGCCGCCATCCAAGAAGGCAGGTCCGGCGACTTCGTTCCCTTCGAACAAGACCTCGTCCCAGACGTAGGAGGAGCCCCTCTGCACCGCCGCGTAGTACCCCTCGGTGCTGCCGACGAACCAGACATCGCGGATGGTGCCATTGGCGGCGTCCAACTCAAGGGCCGCCGGCCGGCTGTCCTGTCCCGCGCCACGCAGGGTGAAGCCGGAGATCGAGACATCCACCCCGCTCACCGTGATCGCCGTGTGGGTCGCACCGCCGTCCACGATGGTGTCCTCGGGGCCGGCACCGACGAGGTCCACCGCGAGGCGCTCGATCTCGACGAACCCGTACGTCCCCGGGCACACCAGGATGGTGTCACCGGCAGCGGCGTCGTCGACAGCCGCCTGGATCTCGGTGTACGGCGCCCCGCCATCTGCGCACACCGTCCAGTCTCGATCGGTGTC
>SXOM01000496.1 GCA_005776735.1 Pseudomonadota bacterium | reverse complement strand
GCTCCACGCACCGAGGCCGACCAACGCCGCGCACACCGACCCCAGCAGGGCCCGCCTCACCGCCCCACCTGGCGGCGGAGCGCCGCCACCGCCTCGCGGTCCCCCTCGTCGAGCCCCAGCGCCGCGAGCACGGCGAGGTAGGCGACGCCTCCTCCTACCCCCGCCACGCCGAGCGCGACCCACCCGTCGCCGAAGGCGCGCTGGGCGGCCCAGGCCACCACCGCCACCGCCACGCCGGCGAGCACCGGCTTGACCATCGCCGCGTGGAACGGGTGCAGGCGCAGGTGCCGCCACACCTGGCCCAGGCCCCCCAGGTTGGCCGCGCCCATCGCGAGGCCGTTGGCCAACGCGGCGCCGGCGACGCCGAAGCGGGGAATCAGCACCAGCGCGCCCACCAACGACACCCCCACCGCCGGGAGCGCGTTGTAGAGCGGATCGCGGGGCCGGCCGGCCATGATCAGCAGGTAGTTGACACTGCCGACGGCGGTGCAGCCGAGCTGCGCCAACGCCGTCACGCGGAGCGCCGCCTGGGTCTCGGCCCCCGCCCCCGCCCACGGCGCGAGCACACTGCCGGGGACGACCACCGCCAGCACCACCGCAGGCACGGCCAGGGCCACCGCCCACCGCGTGACGAGCCGGTACTGCGCCGCCAGGCCGGCGTGGTCGCCCTCGGCGTACCGGCGCGCGATGACCGGGGCAAAAGCGCTGTTGAGCGCGCCGAGCCCGAGCCCGAACAGCGGCGCGAGCTGCGCCACCGGCCCGTACAGGCCCGCTTCGCGCGGCCCGAGCAGGTCGGCGAGCATCACCTGGTCCCACCAGGTGTACAGCGCCATCGCGACGCCGTGCACCCACAGGGGCCACGCCATCGTGAACATCGGCCCGGTTGCCCCCTCCCCCGGCGCGTCCGCGCCGCGCCACCACCCGGGCCGCACCCGCCCGAGGTGCCACAACGCCTGCACCGCCCCGAGCCCGACCGCCGCGGTGAACGCCGCCACCGCGCCGCGCGCCCCCAGCCCGAGCGCCCCCACTGCGACCAGGAGGCCGCCGAGCTGGACCACCGGCCACACCAGGAAGGTGACCCACGCGCGCGGCCACAAGCTGCCCCAACCCTGCGCGGCCGCGACCGCCACCGTGCGCACCGACCACAGCGGCAACGCCACGGCCGCGATCTGCACGGCCACGACGGCATCGGCGCTCGGGTCGACGCGCGCCGCGAGCGCCGGCGCCGCCACGAACAGGCCCAGGCCCATCGCCGCCCCCGCGCCCCCGGACCACCCCATCGCCGTGCGCACCGCCGCCCGCGCGCTCCCCGCCTCCGGCGCCCGTGCGACCGCCCGCAACACCGCGTTCTCCATCCCGAGCAGCACCACGAAGCCCACGATCTGCACCAGGCGGCGGATCGATCCGTACAGCCCGTAGTCCTCCAGGCTCAACGCCCCGTTGGCCCACACGTCCACCCCGAGGAGGAGGGCGCTGCCGACCAGCGTGGCGGGGAGCATGATCCCCGCGCCGGACACCAGCGAAGGGGCGGCGGCGCGCGGTGCGGTCACCGCGCTGCCCTATCGTGTCCTACCGGATCCAGACGTACACGTCGTCGATCCCGAAGCTCTCGTCGGTGGCGCCCTGGTCGAGTGTGCTCCCCGCGACCAGCTCCAGCGTGGTGGAGGTGTGTGCGGCGGTGGTGCTGACCTCGTGGCGACTGTCGTAGCTGCCGTAGTAGCCGCGATCCCAGCCGCAGACCTCGCTGTAGCTCGAGCTGTGGTTGTTCTGGCTCGAGCTCCAGGACGTGGTGCCGTCCACGGCGACGTACATCGTCTCGCCGTCCCAGCTGTCCAGGGCCATGTACGCGAGCTCCACCCACGACTCGGTGTGCACGATGGTGTAGGTGCTCAGCGAGATCTCGAGCTCGCCCCCCGAGATCACGCCGTAGCCGCCGAGGATCGTGCCCCAGGCGCCGCAGGTCGAGGTCGTCGTGGCGCTCCACGCGCTCGACGCCGCGGACATGTCGTCGTCGAAGATGAGCGTCCAACCGCCGCCATCGTAGTCCATGTCGCACCAGGTGTACGTGGCGGTGCCCGCGAAGTCGATCCAGTACTCGCCGGTGGTGCTCGCGATGCCGTCGTCGAGCAGGTCCAGGCAGCTCGGCCACGGGCAGGTCGCGTCGGCGCCGGGGTACACCGTGGCGTCGGTGTCGTCGCAGTCCCAGTCGTTGGCCACGCTGTCGGCGGGGGCCGAACAGCCGGTGCCCAACGCGCCGCCGTAGCCGTCGCCGTCGTCGTCGTCGTACCAGGAGGTGCTGGTGATGTCCTCGTCCGCGCTCCCGTCGCAGTCGTCGTCGGCGCCGTTGCAGATCTCGGTGCCCGCAGGGTTCACCGTCGCGTCGGTGTCGTCGCAGTCGTCGTCGTCGCGCACATAGCCGGCGGGGGTGCTGCACGCGTCCTGCGACACGCTCGCGTCGCCGTACCCGTCACCGTCGCCGTCGGCCCAGTACGTGCGGGCGTCGACCGCCGCGTCGTCGACCACGCCATCGCAGTCGTCGTCGGTGGTGTTGCAGTACTCCGTCGCGCCCGGGTGGGTGAGCCGGCGGGCGTCGTCGCAGTCCGTGGCGTCGGTGACGTACCCCGACGGCGCGTCGCACGCGTGGGTGGTCGTCGAGGCGTCGCCGTAGCCGTCGCCGTCGCCGTCGGCGTACCAGTCGAGGGCGTCGGCGGCCGAGTCTTCGTCGGCCGTCCCGTCGCAGTCGTCGTCGACGCCGTTGCACACCTCGGTGGCCGCCGGGTTGACGGCCGGGTCGGCGTCGTCGCAGTCGGTGCCGTCGCCGACCGCCCCGAGCGGGGCGTCACACGCCACGGTCGCGGTGCCCGCGTCGCCGTAGGTGTCGCCGTCGGCGTCGTCGTACCAGGTGATCGCATCGGCGGCGTCGGCCTCGTCGACGGTACCGTCGCAGTCGTTGTCGGCACCGTCGCACACCTCGGTTGCGTCGGGGTGGATGGCGGCCACCGCGTCGTCGCACTCCGCGCACGCCGCCCATCCGTCACCGTCGACGTCGGCGTACCCGGTGCTCCCGTCGCAGTTGTAGTCCGCTGGATCGGTGCAGTCGGCCTCGGCCGCGCCGGGGTTGTAGGCCGCGTCGCCGTCGTCGCAGTCGCCGTCGAGCGCGCTGTGACCCGCCGGCGGGGTGCACGCCAGGGTGGCCGCCCCCGCGCCGTAGCCGTCGGCGTCGCCGTCCACGTACCAGGCGGAGGGATCCACCGCGTCCTCGTCGACCTCCCCGTCGCAGTCGTCGTCGCGGAGGTTGCACACTTCGTCCGCGCCCGGGTGCACGGTGCCGAGCCCATCGTCGCAGTCGGTCGCGTCGGCCACCCGGCCCGCTTCACCGTCGCAAGCAAGGACCACATCGTCGGGGTCTCCATACCCGTCACCATCGAGGTCGGCGTACCACAGCGTCGCGTCCACCGACCCGTCGTCGACCGCACCATCGCAGTCTTCGTCCCGGCCGTCGCACCGCTCGTCGGCGCCCGGAAACACCTCGACCGCCGCGTCGTCGCAGTCCAGGCCGTTGCCCGCGTACCCGCTCGGTTGTTCGCAGGCGACCACCGCCGCGGCCTCGTCGCCGAAGCCGTCGCCGTCGAGGTCGGCGTACCAGGTGGTGCCCACCCCGTCGTCGACCACGCCGTTGCAGTCGTTGTCGAGCCCGTCGCAGGCCTCCACCCCCACCGGGGACACGCTGCTGTCGGTGTCGTCGCAGTCGCCGCCCACCTCGACCGCGGCGTCGGGCGCGGCGCAGGCGCGCACCGGCTCGGTCGCGCCGTATCCGTCGCCATCGAGGTCCACGAGGAACGGCGCGTCACCCCCCACGGACGCGTCGTCGTCATCGCAGTCGTCGGCGCCGGTCAACCCGTCCCCGTCGGCGTCGGCGAGCTTGCCGTCGCCCTCGTCGCCAGGGCAGCCGAGGAGGAACAACACCAGGAGGAAGGGGAGGTTCATCCCTGGAGCATACCGCAGATCGTCGCCCAGGTGGGCGCGGCCCCGCGACCGTCCCGAAGGCGGCAGGGTCCGGCGGGCCGCGCGCGGCGCGCGCGAGGTTCCGCCCGCCTCCAGGCCGGTCGCGGCGCGCCGCCCCTGCGTTAGCTTCGACCCGTGCACGCCCCACCCGGCAAGGCCTACAAGATCGGCATCGTCTGCTCCTCGGGCGGCCACCTGGCGCAGCTCCACTGCCTCGACGCGTGGTGGGGTCGTCACGATCGGTTCTGGGTCAGCTTCGACAAGCCCGACGCACGATCGCTGCTGGGCGGCGAGCGGGTGTACTGGGGGCACCACCCGACCAACCGGAACCTCCGCAACGCGCTTCGCAACGGGGTGATGGCGGTCAGGGTGCTCGCGAAGGAGCGGCCCGACGTGCTCGTGAGCAACGGCGCCGGCATCGCGGTGCCGTGGTTCTGGCTCGGCAAGCTCGTGTTCGGCTGCAAGACCGTGTACGTCGAGGTGTACGACCGCGTCGACTCGCCCACGCTCACCGCGCGCCTGGTGCGGCCGGTGCTCGACCGCATGGTGGTGCAGTGGGAGGAGCAGAAGCAGTTCTACCCGGAGGCGGTGATGCTCGGGGCGGTGTTGTGATCTTCTGCACCGTCGGCACGCACGAAGACCCGTTCGACCGCCTGGTGGGCGAGCTCGATCGGCTCGCCACGAGCGGTGCGCTCGGGGGTGAGCCGGTGCACATCCAGACCGGGTACTCCACGGTGGTGCCCGTCGCGTGCACCGCCGAGAGGATGATCGGCTTCGACGAGGTGCAACGGCGGATGCGCGAAGCGAGGGTCGTCGTGACGCACGGCGGGCCGGCCTCGATCATGCAGGCGCTCGCCCTCGGGAAGGTCCCGGTGGTGGTGCCCCGGCAGGCGAAGTTCGGCGAGCACGTCGACGACCACCAGGTACGGTTCGCGAAGCGCATCGCCGACCGCGTGTTGGTGGTCCTCGACATCGCCGAGCTCGGCGAGGTCCTCAACCACCATGCAGAGCGGGTCGCCGACCTCGGCCCGGCGGTCGGCGGGCCTGAGCGGGCGCGCGCGTTCGCGGAGCGCCTCGACGCGCTCTGCACGAGCCTCCTCGGGAGGTGATATGGTCCGCCTCAAGGCATGAGTACCGTCCGTCCGCAGCCGCTCGCCGAAGGTCGCTTCCAGCTCATCGAGGTCATCGGCGAGGGCGGCATGGCCACGGTGTACCGGGCCTTCGATCAACGTTTGCAGCGGCCGCGGGCCATCAAGATCCTCAGCCCGGCCTTCGCCCAACGTCCGGCCCTGCGGCGCCGCTTCCTCAGCGAAGCGCAGACGATGGCCAACCTCGAGAACGCGCGGGTGGTCCGGGTGTTCGACATGGGGGAGGATGGCGAGCGCGTCTACATCGTGATGGAGCTGGTCGAGGGTGGGTCGTTGGTCGACCGGGTGCGCATCCACGGCGCGCTGCCCGCGCAGATGGCCACGCGCGTCACGATCGAGCTCTGTGAGGCCCTGCACGCCGCGCACGAACACAGCGTCATCCACCGCGACATCAAGCCGCACAACGTGCTCTTGACCAAGGCGGGCGAGCTGCGCATCACCGACTTCGGCATCGCCCAGGTCCAGGCCGACGACAAGGCGGGCATGACGCGCACGGGTGCGGTGCTCGGCACGTGGGGCTTCATGGCGCCGGAGCAGAAGTCCAACGCCAAGCAGGTCGATGCGCGGGCCGACATCTACAGCGTCGGCGGCACCTTGTGGTCGCTCTTGAAGAACGACACGCCGCCCGAGCTGTTCATGACCGACGCCGAGCCCGAGTGGTACGAGGGCGTGCCCGAGCCGTTGGCCGAGGTCATCCGTCGCGCCACGCGCTACCGACGCGAAGAGCGGTACCCGAGCGCCCGCGCGATGGCCGACGCGCTGCGCGCGGTGCTGCCGCTGTTGCCCGACGACCCGCCGGGCACCCCCGACCTGGTCCCGCGCCTGCCCGAGCGGCAGAGCAACGCCGAGGTCACCGACACCCTGGCCCAGCTCGATCCCGACGCATCCCGCGGCGATCGCCCGTCGGAGGGCACGATGGTGCCCGATGTCGCCGGGGGGGTGAACAACACGCTCGCGTTCGAGAAGCAGGAGGCCAAACCACCGCCGGTCGAGCGCGATCCGTTCGAGGTCCAGCCTGCCCGCCGCGAAGCGTCGCCCAACCGCTTCCTGCCCGTGGTGGGCGGCGTCGTGGCGTTGGCGGTGGCGGGCGCGGTCATCTGGTTCGCCGGGCCCGCGGCCAACCGTTTGCCGTTGCCGCCCGAAACGCCGAAGGCACCGGTCAGCTTGTTGCCCGACCCGGTCACCCCGCCGGTGGCGCCGGTGGTCGCGCCGCCGGTGGTCGCCCCGGTCGAGGCGCTCCCGGCGCCGCCGGTTGCGCCCGCCGAGGTGGCGGTCACCCCGCTGCCCAGCCCCGCGCCGAAGGTCCCGACGCTGGCGCCGGCGGTGGTGCCCGACAAGCCGCCGGTCGAGGCGGTGGTCGCCCCGGTGGCTCCCCCGGTCGAGCGCCCGGTCGACACGACGCCGAAGGTGCCCGCCGCGCCGGCGGGCAAGCTCAGCACGTCCGCCCCCACGGCGGCCGCGATGGGCGACACGGTCACGTTCACGGCTGCGATCGGCGGAAAGTACAACCTGAAGCTGTACTACCGCGGCGCCGGCGGCGGTGCGTTCCGCGACAAGCCGATGAGCAAGAGCGGGAGCGGCTACGCGGCCTCGGTCAAGGTCGACGACACGATGGCCGGGGGTCTCGAGTACTTCGTGGCCGCGACCGACATGAACAACACCACCGTGCGCGATGGCAGCGCGATGAAGCCGCTGCGGGTGGCGATTCAGTAGCCTCGGGCGGGTCGCTCGCTCGCCGCCGTTTCGCGTCGCCACCCGCCGGGGCCAGGGCCCCCGGCCTCCTTCGACGCCGCCACGCCCACGGAGACCCGCTCGAAGTTCGACGCCGCCACGCTCGCCGACCGGCCCGCGTCCTCGTCTCGCCGCATCCGCCGCCACGCCCACCCAACCCGCTCGAAGTTCGGCGTTGCCACGCTCGCCGACCGGGCGTCGGTGCAGCCAGCCCCTCGCGGTTCGGCGTCCTGCCGTTGTGCCAAACGCCGCT
>SXOM01000495.1 GCA_005776735.1 Pseudomonadota bacterium | reverse complement strand
GGCAGCGCGACGACGGCGCGGTCGGCGGCGGCCCGCCGCAGGTCGGCCGCGAAGTCGGCGACGCTCGAGTACCGGTCCTCGGGTCGCGCGGCGGTGGCCCGGCGCAGCACGGCCTCGACGTCCGGGCGCCCCTTCAACGGCGCCCCCGCGTCGGGCGCGCCGACCAGGACCTCCCGCCCCATCACGCCCAACGAGTACAGGTCGGCGAGCGGGGTGGGCGCGGCACCCTGGGCCTGCTCGGGCGCCATGTAGGCGGGCGTGCCCCCGCCCGCGGCCGCCGGCGAGTCGCCGGTGCGCGCGAGGCCGAAGTCCAACACCTTCGGTTGGTCTCCCGGCCCCAGGATCACGTTCTCCGGCTTCAGATCGCGGTGGACCACGCCGCGCGCGTGGGCATAGGCCACCGCGTCGGCAACCCGTGCGAGGAGCTCCAGCCGCTCCGCGAAGGAGCGGCGTGCGAGGGCCTCGGCGAACGGCTCGCCTTCGACCAGCTCCATGATGACGACCGGCCCGCGCTCGTGTTCGAGGAGGGCGTACACGCTCGGGATGCCCGGGTGCGGCGCGTCCGCGAGCGCCTGTGCTTCGCGACGGGCGAACTCGTCCACACCGGGGCTCCGTAGCCACGGGTGCAAGAGCTTCAGCGCCACGCGCCGCCGGGGGGCGCCCTCCTCCGCTTCGTAGACCACGCCCATCCCCCCGCGGCCGAGCTCGCGGATCACCCGGAACCCGGCGATCCGCTCGGGCGGCGGCGGGTTGAGCGGCTCGATGTCGCGCGGGTCCTCGTCGGCCGCGAGGAGCGCCGCCACCGCGTCGCGGAGCCCCGGGTCGGTCAGCGTGTCCAGGGCGGCCCGCCGCTCGGGCGGCGCCAACGCGACGAGGCGCTCGAAGAGCGTCCGGACCTGCGCGTACCGCTCCCCCTCGGTCATCGGCCTAGGCCAGGTTGGCGATGAGCCAGGCGCGCGCGTGCCGCCAGCGGGTCGAGATCGTGCGGACCGACCGGTCCAGGACCTCCGCGGTCTCCTCGATGGAGAGCCCCCCGAAGCAGCGGAGCAGGACCACGTCGGCCGCTTCGGGGTCGAGCGCCTGGAGCTTGGACAACGAGGCGTCGAGCTCGACGAGGTCGAACGCCTCCGACTCGCCGGGGATGCCGCTCAGCGTGGTGCGCGTCGCGTTGTGGCCGCGCTTGTGGCTCGCCCGCGCCCGGGCGTGGTCGACGAGGATCTGCCGCATCGCCAACGCGGCGGCGCGCAGGAAGTGGAGGCGACTCTCGAAGCCGGGGTGGCCGGCCAGCTTGATCCACGCTTCGTGCACCAGCGCGGTGGGCTGGAGCGTCAACGCCCCCTGCCCCTCCCCCACGCGCCGCGCGATGGCCCGCAGGTGGGCGTAGAGGTCGTCGTCGAGGTCGGGGACCGGCGGCATTCCCCCTCGCCATACCCGGTCGGCGGCCACACCGCCGACCCAGAAGACCCTCCGGAGTCCACCGGACACCGCCGCTCACCAGGCAGCGGCGCCGGGGCCACCCCACGCGCCGATGTCGGAGGTGGACCCGTCGCTGTCCAGGAGGGTGGGCGCGCCGGCGTCGATGAGCGCCGAGCCGGCGGCGAGCGTGAGGTCCCAATCGATCGCGTCGGCCGCCGTCACGTCGGCGTAGTCGGCGGCGACCGCCACGTTGCCGTCGCTCCCGACCACCGAGCTGAGCCCGGAGAAGTCGGTGTAGGTGTTGTTGGAGTAGTCGCAGTAGCTCGAGCTGAACGTCGGGGTGCTCCACGTGAAGATGCCCCCACCGCGGTAGGCCGTGCTCGACGCGGTGTAGACGTTGTCGGTGATGGCCACGTTGGTCAGCGTGACCGTGTCCCGGGCGCTGTAGAGGTGCACCGTCCCGGTCACCGACTCGACGCCCGCGTCCATCGAGTTCCCGGTGATCGACGCGTTGGTCAGGTCCAAGGTGCCGCCGCTCCCGACGAAGACCTCCCCCATCATCCACGCCGCACCGTCGGACGCGGTCGCTTCGTTTCCGGCGATCACCACGTTGGTGGCGGTCATCGTCGCGGGGAAGAGGAACACCCCCGGGCTGACCTGCGAGCTCCCGGCCACGACGTTGTCGACGATGAGGAGGTTCTCTGCGTCGATGGTGGACGACCCCCAGAACGAGAAGGCTGCGCCGTACACCGACTGGCCGTAGGCTTCGTTCCCGCGCATCGTCACGTTGGTGAGCGTGATCGTCGCCGCCGTCGTGTACACGACCCCGTGGCAGTAGCTGGTGGACGCCCCGCAGACGTTGTCGGTGAAGACCACCTCGTCGAGCCACAGCTCGACGGCGCTCGCCTTGAGCGCAGCGCCCTGCGTGGCGCTGCCGTTCTGCAAGGTCAGCCCGTGCAGCTCGGCGGTGCCGGTGTACCCGCTCGCGGTGAGGAGCGGGCCGCTCCCGCGGCCGTCGAGGAAGGTGACCTCGGCGCCGTCGAACCCCTCGAGGATCACCGCCTTGTCGAGCGTCACGAGCCCCGAGTGGGTGCCGGCGGCGATGCACACGGTGTCGCCCGCGGTGGCGGCCGCGACCGCGGCGCCGACCGTCGCGTAGCTACCCGGGACCCCGAGGCCCCAGTCGGCCTCGCCGTCGCAGTCGTCGTCGAGGGCGTTGCAGACCTCGGTGCCGTCGGGGTTCACGTCGGCGTCGCCGTCGTCGCAGTCGGTGTCGTCGGCCACGTAGCCGGTCGGAGCGTCGCAAGCTGAAGTCGTGCTCGTCTCGTCGCCGAAGCCGTCGGCGTCGGCGTCGGCGTACCACGTGGCGGCGTCGGCGCTGGTGTCCGGATCGACCACGCCGTCGCAGTCGTCGTCGACGCCGTTGCACACTTCCGTTCCGTCGGGGTTCACGCTCGCGTCGCCGTCGTCGCAGTCGGGGTCGTCGGAGAGGTCCCCGGCGGGGGCTTCGCACGCCGCGGTCGTTCGCGCCGCGTCGCCGAAACCGTCGGCGTCGGCGTCGGCGTACCACGTGGCGGCGTCGGCGCTGGTGTCGGGATC
>SXOM01000494.1 GCA_005776735.1 Pseudomonadota bacterium | reverse complement strand
GCCGCGTCGACCGCGGCGCCCTTCCGCGCGTGGCCGCCGAGCGGCCGGTGCGCCATCAGCACGATGCCATCGGCCTCGCAGCGCTCGGCGAGCGCCAACGCTTCGGGCCGGAACCGGCTCAGCTCGACCTGCACGGCGCACAGCGGCGCGGCGGCGCGGGCGGCCTGGAGCTGCGCCGCGTCCACGTTGCAGACCCCGAGGTGGCGCACCTTGCCGGCCTCGACGAGCCGGCCCAGCGCGCCGACGCTCTCGGCCAGCGGCACCTTCGGATCGACCACGTGCAGCATCAACAGGTCGAGCGCCTCGACGCCCAGGTTGCGCAGGCTCGCTTCGGCGCGGGCGACCAGGTGTTCGGGCCGCCCGTCGGGGACCCACCGCCCACCGGGCCGGCGGAGGCCCGCCTTGGTGACGACCAGCCGACCGTCGGCCCACCCGCGCAGGCGCCGCTCCACCTCGCCGAGATCGGTGTCGTCGAGCGCGTAGCTGTCGGCGGTGTCGAAGACGTCGATCCCGGCGTCGACCGCGGCGCGGAGCACCGCATCGAAGCCCGCGGGATCGGGCCGGCCGGCGGTGCCGAGCTGGAGCGTGCCGAGGACGACGGGAAAGACGTCCCGGCCCGCGAGGCGACGCATGCGCACCGGCCCGGTGGCTCGCGGGCGGACCGGCGCCACGCCGAACGACCACAACGTGTCGTCTTCGAGCTCGTCGTCGCGGAGGCCGACGTCGGCGCCGAGCGGGAGGAGCGTCCAACTGCGGTCGAGGCGGCGCGCTTCGTGGGGTTCGAGCACGACGAGCTCTCGCCGCGCGCCGGGCGCGGGGACCCGGCAGCCGACCGCGAGCCGGCCCGCGAGAATGGTGTCGACGAGCGCGCGGACCTCGCGATCGGGGCGCGCGGTGGCCAGGCGCGGCGACTCCGACACGAACCGGCCGACCTCGCGCTCGTCGAGCTCCAGGCCGAGCGACAGCTCGGCGTTGGTCAGCGGCGGCCGCGCGGCGGCCTGGATGCGCCGCAGCTTCTCGGCGTAGGCCCGCTTCTGCGCGACGGTGTCGGCCAATGCGGCGTCGCGGGCGCGGGTTCGGGCGGCGGGGGTCACGGCCACGCGGCGATGTATCCGGGGCAGCGGACCGCGGGCGGGGGCCCGCCGCCGTCCGGGCCGGTCGCGCCGCGGGCCCCCAAGGTTGGCCCGGCATCCCCCTGACTGGGGAGGCGGTGCGTGGTACCTTCCGGTCACTCCCACCGGAGCCTCCCGTGATGCACCGCCTCTGAACCCCCCACCGGCCCGAAGGTTTCGGGCCATCGCACGTGCACACGGGCTGACCGCCGCCGGCGGCCCGGGTGCCGCCGGAGCCGTCATGACCGACCTGTCTTCTGTTCTTGTCCGCCTCGAACCTCTCGTCAACGACCTCATCGCGCCGCGCGCCGCGCAGACCGACGCCGGTGCTTTCCCCGCCGAGGCGATCGACGCGCTCGGCGCCGCGGGCCTGTTGGGGCTCACCATGCCGGTGGCCGACGGGGGCCTGGGCCTGGGCCTGGACACCGCTTCGGCCGTGGTCGAGCGCATCGCGCGGGCGTGTGGCTCCACCGCGATGGTGGTGTGCATGCACTACTGCGGCGCCGCGGTGATCGCGGCGCACGGCGACGCCGCGACGCGCCGCGCCGTGGCCACGGGGCGCCACCTCAGCACGCTCGCGTTCTCGGAAGCGGGGTCGCGGAGCCACTTCTGGGCGCCGCTGTCCACCGCGCGGGTCGAGGGCGACGAGGTGGTGCTGGACGCGCAGAAGTCGTGGATCACGACCGCGCACCACGCCACGGCGTACGTGTGGTCGTCCCGCCCCGCGGTGGACGACGGGTTCTCGACGTTGTGGTTGGTTCCGCGCGGCGCGCCGGGCCTGTCGGTGGTGTCGGTCTACGATGGCCTGGGCTTGCGGGGGAACGACAGCTCGCCGGTGCGGGCCGCGGGGGTGCGCGTGCCGGGCGCCGCGCGTCTCGGCCCCGACGGGAAGGGCTTCGACCTGATGATGGGGATCGTCCTTCCGACGTTCAACGTGCTCAACGCGTCGGTGTCGCTCGGCCTGTGCAACGCGGCGGTGGCGGGTGCGGCGCAGCACGCCGCGGCGACCCGGCACGAGGAGGCGGGCACGAGCCTCGCCGACCTGCCCACGATCCGCGCGTACCTCGCGCGGATGAAGGTGCGCACCGACCTGCTCCACACGTTCCTCGGCGACACGTTGGCGGCGATCTGCGCGGGGCGGCCGGACACGATGCTCCGGGTGCTCCAGGTCAAGGCGGCGGGCGGTGAGGCGGCGCTCGAGGTCACCGCGACGGCGATGCGGGTGTGCGGCGGCGCCGCCTACCGGAAGGAGGTCGGCGTGGAGCGGGCGTTCCGCGACGCGCAGGCGGCGAGCGTGATGGGGCCGACGACGGATGTGCTCTACGACTTCATCGGGAAGGCCGTCACCGGCCTCCCGCTGTTCTGAGGGGGCCGCGATGCGACCGTTCGTCCTCGGTGCGGTGGCGTACGACCCCAAGGTCGTGACCATCTGGGATGGGTTCAAGGAGTTCTTCGACGCCCGTGGGCTGGCGTTCGACTACGTGCTGTTCCACAACTACGAACGACAGGTGCGCGCGCACTTCGCGGGGGTCGTCGACGTCGCGTGGAACTCCCCGCTGGCGTGGATCCAGGCCGACCGCGTCGCGCGCGGCCGGGGTCGGCGCGCACGCGCGGTCGCGATGCGCGACACGGACTGCGACCTGACGTCGGTGGTGGTCGTTTCTGCCGACGACGGGGCCCAGGGCGCCCTCGACCTCGCCGGTCGCCGCATCGGCGTCGGGGCGGGCGACTCGCCGCAGGCCACGCTCTTGCCCCTGTGGTCGCTCGGTCGGGCGGGGCTCGACCTCGCCGCGACGACGGTCGTGCGTCACGACGTGCTCCTCGGCAAACACGGCGACCACGTGGGCGGCGAACGGCTGGCGGCGCAGGCGCTCCTGCGCGGCGAGGTCGACGCCGCCTGCATCCTCGACGGCAACCTGCTCACGTTCGCGGCCGAGGGGACGCTCCCCGCCGACCGCGTCCGCGTGATCCACACCACGCCCGCCTACGACCACTGCAACTTCACCGTGCTCGACGGGGTGGACGAGGCCGTGGTGGACCACTTCACCGCGCTCTTGTTGGGGATGTCGTGGGACGACCCCGGGGTGCGGCGCCTCATGGACCTGGAGGGCCTGCGGGCGTGGCGGCCGGGGCGCACCTCGGGGTACCTGGCCCTGGAGGCCGCCGTGGATCGGTTCGGCACCCTCGACGCCTTCTTGGCGTCGATGTGAGCCGCCCGCCCGCCCGGCTCGACCTGGGCGCGTTGTCGTTGGCGCGGGGGGGGCACCTCCTGCTCCGCAAGGCGCTCCTCGCGCTCCCGGCGGGCGGGACCCTCGAGGTCGTGGGCGCCGATCCGGAGCTCCCGGTCCACGCGCGGGCGTTGGCGCGCGCGTGGGGGGCACCCTTCCACCCGCACGATGCCACCGTGGTCCTGGGGGCGCCGGTCACGCCCGAGGGCCGGTGGCGCGGGGCGGTCCGGTCGGGTGCGCCGGGCCAGGTCGTGGCCGAGCCCCCGGCCACCTGGGGCCTCGCCGCGCGCGGAGCGGCGGTCGAGGCGGGCTCGCCGGCGTTCCGCTTTCCGTGGAGTCGCCGCGACGAGGTGTGGACCGACGAGGCCGGGCGCCTGTACCTCCAGGCGGCGGCCGCCCAGTGGGACCCGGTCACCGCGGTCCCGTGGGCCACGGGCTTCGACCTGCCCGACGAGGTCGAGGACGCGGTGGTGCAGCTCATGACCTACCTCGTGGAAAACGAGGTCGCCGCGCTCCTCGTCCCCGCGCGGTTCTGCGCCCAGGTGCACCCGCACTTTCGGGAGATCGTGCAGCTCCTCGCGATCCAGGCGGCCGACGAGGCCCGTCACATCGAGGTCTTCACCCGGCGCGCGCTCTTGCGTCGGCCCGCGCCGGCGCTCTCGACCGCCGGCGGCCAGGCGTCGTTGCAGACGCTCGTCGAGGAGCCCGACTTCGCGCTGGCCTCGTTCCTCACGTCGGTGCTCGGGGAGGGGAGCTTCCTCACGCTCCTCCGGTTCCTCGACCACCACGCACCCGACCCGGTCACCGCCGCGGTCTGTCGCCTCGCGGCCCAGGACGAAGCCCGCCACGTCGCGTTCGGCGTGGCCCACCTCGAGCGCCACGCCCGCCTCGACCCCACGCTGCGCCTCCGCCTCGCCGCCGCCGTCGAACGTCGCCACGACGCGCTCCGCCACACCGCGGGGCTCAACGAGGAGGTGTTCGACGCCTTGGTCGTGGTCGCGGCGGGCGCGTGGACGCCGGACGCCCTCCGGCGCGGCTGGGACGCGGTGGTGGCGCTCCAGGAGGAGATGGACGTGGGGCGTCGCGTCCGGCTGCGCCGGCTGGGCTTCGAGGAGGCCGACGCGGCGCGCCTCTCGGGGTTGCACACGCGAAACTTCATGTAGGGGGCGCCGCGCCGCGACCGGGCGCGAAGGCGGCAGGGTCCGCCGCGCGGCGCCGGTCGGGGCGACGATCGACCGTGGCGCGGGTCGGCCGGCGGCGCGGGCGCGCTTCGGGACGGTCGCGGGCCGACCCCCAGGATACGAGCGTGGTCGTGGCCGTCGACCTCGCCGTACGCCTCGCGGGGCGCCCTGACTCCGACCTGCTCGTGCGGCTGGTGCACGAGGTGCTGGCGCGTGCGCCCGACGCGCCGATCTTGCCGACGTGGAGCGGCTGGGAGGCGGGTGCGGCGGCGTTGGGCCTCCCCGCCGCTGCGGGCGACGCGGCCCGGGCGCGCGCACGTTCAGCGCGGGCGCAGCGGGCGCTCGCGCGGTTCGACGGGCTCGACGAGGGCGAAGACGTCCTCTCGATCGCGAGCGGGCTCGGGAGCGCGATCCGGCTCGCCATCGCGCGCATCGGCGGGACGGTGTCGTCCGCCGAGGCGGCGGCTGCCGCGCGGCAACGGGCCGACGCGGCGGACAAACTGCTCGTGGTCGGGCTGGCGCTCGACGAGGTGTTCCCGGGGCCTGCCGACGGGCTGGTCGATCGGGTCGAGGCGGTGCCTTCTGGGCGGTCGCTCCTGGCGTGGTTGGCGGTGGTCGAGGTGGTCTTGCCGGGGCTCGACGAGGTGGTGACCGGCGCGATGGCGGCCCAGCTCGAGGCGGAGCGGGCTGCGGCGGGGGAGCGGTTGGCGCGTGCGCTCGGCGCGGCGGAGGCGGTGCGGGCGGACCGGACGTGGCCGGCGGTCACTGCGGCGGTGCTCGCGCGCGCGGGGGCTGTCGCGGCGTT
>SXOM01000001.1 GCA_005776735.1 Pseudomonadota bacterium | reverse complement strand
GAGCCCTCGCTCGGCCTCGCGCCCGTCATCGTCGCCGGCATCTTCGCGACGATCCGGGCCATCAACCAGGAGGGCACGACCGTGCTCCTGGTCGAGCAGAACGCGCACCTGGCGCTCGGGGTGGCCCACGTGGGCTACGTCCTGGAGACCGGCATCATCCAGAAGTGTGCGCCGGCGGCCGAGCTGTTGGCCGACCCCTCGATCCGCGAGGCCTACCTCGGAGGTTAGCGTGACCCTGCTCCTCGCCCTGGCGTGCGCCACGCCCAGCCCCACCGACACCGGCGAGATCGACACCGGCGAGATCGACACCGGCGAGATCGACACCGCGCCCGACTGCGTGGAGCCCACCGCCATCACCGCCAGCGGCGACCTCGTCCCCGGCGGTGTGGTCCAGCTCGGCGTCGAGGCCACCGGCGATCCAGGCGTCGTGACATACACCGCGTTCGATGGCGCCGACGACCTCGGTCCCATCGGACCAGACGGCGTATGGTCGATCCCGGAGACCGTCGCGGTCGACCAGGCGGCGACGGTCACGGTGACCGCGGCCGCGTGCGGCGTGGAGGTGGAAACCGAGGTCCAGGTGAACTGGCCCGAAGCGGCGCGCGTGGTGGTGATCTACAACCCCACCATCGCGGGCTCCGAGGACGTGGCGCGGGCGTATGCGGACTTCCGACAGGTGCCGGAGTCGCGCCTCTGCGCGGTGCCGACCGCCGCCGACACCACCCTGGCGGGCGCCGACTACCCGGCGTTCGTCGAGGCGGTCTTCGCCTGCGCGGGTCCACACACCCAGTACCTCGTGCCGGTGTACGGGGTGCCCTACAAGGTCTCCGATCGGGTCGGTGACCTCGCGTACGGCACCCTGGTGACCATCAGCCTCGACGCGCTGTTGTTCGGCGGGCCCGCGAGCGTGGACATCGACGCGGTGGACAACAACCCGGTGTACCGGAGCGGCGACAGCACCACCGGCACCTACGACGACTACCGGCCCATCGGACGCCTGCGCCAACGTGCCGACGCGTGGCTGGTCACCCGCATCGACGGCGCCAGCAGCGACGAGGCCCTGACGTTGATCGAGCGTACCCGCGCCGCCGAAGCGGCCGCCGCCGCCGGCACGCTGGACGGCATCGTGTACGTCGACGGCAACCGGGGCGACGTGCGGCCCGCCGCCGACGCGGGGTTCGGCAGCTACGAGTGGGGCGAGTGGAACATGTGGGGCACCCGCGACGTGTTCGAAGGCGTGGGCCTCTACGACGTGGTGTGGGACGGCAACAGCGAAGAGTTCGGTACCGCACCGGCCCCCACCGAGTGCCCCGACGCGCTCTACTACGCCGGCTGGTACAGCTACTACAACTACAACGACTGCTTCGACTGGACCGTCGGCGCCATCGGCGCACACCTGGACAGTTGCAGCGCCTGCGACATCCGCAACCCCGGCACGTGGTCGGGCTCGGCGCTGCTCGACGGCATCACCGCCACGTTCGGCGCGGTCAACGAGCCGTACGTGGCGGGCATGCCCGAGTACGACCAGTTCTTCCACTACCTGCTTCAAGGCGCCAACTTCGCCGAGGCCGGCTACGAGAGCACGGTCGTGGCGTACTGGATGATGGTCTGGGTGGGCGACCCGCTCTACCGCCCGTACGGCGACGCGCCGCCCATCCCCGGCGCCGGCTGAAGGCGCACGAGGAGCCCGCGCCGCGACCCACCGGGCCTCGATCGAGTCCCGCGCGCGGGCCGGCAGCCCCTGCCGCCCTCCCGCCCGGTCGCGGGCCCGCGCCCTACTTGATCACCAGCTCGACCCGCCGGTTCTTGGCCTTGCCGTCGGCGGTCTGGTTGGTGTCGATGGGCTTGGTCTCGCCGTAGCCCATGGCCGCGAGCCGCGCGCGGTCGACCCCGCGACCGACCAGGTAGGCCACGACCGCTTCGGCGCGCCCCTGGCTCAACGTCTGGTTCTTCTTGTCGTCGCCGTCGCTGTCGGTGTGGCCGCCGACCTCGACCAGCTTGATCTGCGGGTTGGCGAGGAGGACCTTTCCCACCTCGTCGAGCAGCGAGTAGCTGACCGAGCGAATCGTGGTCTTGCCGGTGTCGAAGTAGACGGTCTCGTTGAGCTCGATGCGCTCGCTGGTGACGACCACGCGCTTGGGGCAACCGTCGGACTTCGCGGGGTCCTCACGGGGGTCCTTCGGCTCGGTCGGGCAGGCGTCCTTGGCGTCGGCGACGAGGTCGCCGTCCTGATCGGGGCAGCCTGAGCTCTTGGCGGGGCCGGGGTCGCCGGGGCAGGCGTCGTCACGATCGGCGACGTTGTCCTTGTCGCGGTCGGGACAGCCATCGGTGCCGGCAGGGCCCGGATCCATCGGGCAGGAGTCGTCGCCGTCGGTGACCCCGTCGCGATCGTTGTCGTTCTCCGGGCAGCCGTCGCGATCGTCGAAGCCGTCGGTGTCCTCGGCCTGATCGATGCACTTGTCGGCGGTGTCGAGGATGCCGTCCCCATCGTTGTCGGGGTCGGGACAGCCGTCGGTGTCCTTGAAGTTGTCGACGTCTTCGGGCCGCTCCTTGCAGGTGTCGAGCTTGTCCTCGATGCCGTCCTTGTCCTTGTCGGGAGGGGCGCCCTTGTGGTAGCCGACCGCCGCGATGACCCGCGCGTCGGGCGCGCCGACGCCCGCGACCACGCCGGTGCCGAGGCCGAGCGTGGCGACGATGCCGCTGTCGTGGGCGTAGGTGCCGTACACGTCGAGCTCGACGGGGTTCTTGTTGTAGCTGCCCACCCCGTTGGCGAGGCCCACGTCGCCGTTGAGCTCGGCCCCGACCCGGAGCTGCTCGTTGACGAGGTAGGCGGCGCCGAGGCCCCAGCCGAGTGTGCTCCCGAAGTCGTAGCTGCCGAGCTGCGTGGAGGGGCCGAGCGTGGTGCCGAAGTTGGCGCTGACGACCAGCTCCTCGCCGAGTTTTGCTTCGGCCGCGGCGGTGACGCCGGCCGCGAAGCCGCCCATCGCCACGTGACCGTCGGCGCCGCCGGTCGGCAACGACAAGAACGGCTTGAAGCCCACCGCGACCGGGCTGTCGTCCAGCCGGAGCACGGGCAGGAGGCCGCCGACACGGATGTCGCCGAACGCGAACCCTTCGAAGTCTTCGCCCGGCGCGGCGACCACCGGGAACATCGGGATGTCGACGTCGAGCCGCACCACCCGACCGATCGTGTAGCCACCGCCGAGGCGGATCGCGAACTGGTCGCTGACGTAGCTGACGGGCCCGTCGTCGGTGAGCGACACGATGGGGTTGTGCGCGTACACCAACTGCAACCCGCCCCAGAAGTCGCCGGGGGTGCCGATGGTGGGGGACTCGACCTGGAGCCCACCCTGACCATCGAGGGTGGAGCCCGCGGGGTCGTAGGTGTCGGCGTCGACGGCGAGCGCGAGGTGCGCGAGCAGCAGGATCATCCGGGAGCCTCGAAGTGGCGGGCAGGTAACACGAACCGGCCGACTACTCCTCCGAGAGCACGAGCGCCGGGAGGTCGTAGCTCGGGTCCGGCGTCGGAACGTCCCGGAGGCGGACGCCCTCGATGCCGCCGACGTTGCGGAAGCGCGGGAGCACGGTGACCTCGCCGAGCTCGACCGCGAGCGCCCCGTCGCGGGTCGGCACCACGGCGCCGTTGGACCGCACCACGCTCATCGACAGCTTGATCGGGCCGGGCTCGGTGTCGCTCGGGACGAAGGCGCGCATCTGATCGGTGACCCGCCACCCCACACGCCAGTCCCACATGCGGAAGACGCCCCGGAACGGGACCCACACCTCGGGCTCGGCGTCGACCACGCCGTCGAAGACCAGGCTCAGCGACCAGTTCTGCCGGAGTTGCGCATCCGCGCGCCACCGGCAGGTGACCCACACCGCCTCGCCGGGGACGGCCTCGGTGTCGTCCAGGGTGCAGCCGAGCAGGGCGAGGTCGCCCCACTGCGTTTGTGCCGGTGCGTCGTCGGGTGCCTGCACCGTCTCCAACCACACCTTGCGACGCTCCGCCATCCGCCCCCGGACATGCCCGAACCACCGCCGCACGTCGGCCCGCGCGACGGCGAGGTCGGCATCCGAGATCGGCGCGGGCTCCTCCTCGGTGAGGTCGCCGGGCAAGAACCACTGCTCGGCGCGATCGCCGTAGTGGTCGATGAACTTCCCGCGGGTGTCGCGCCGCGCGATGCACCGATGCGAACGCCAGCACGAGTGGTAGAGCGTGCGCTCCGCCGGGGCGGCCGCGAGCAGCGACGCGCCGCGTGTGGGCGCGCCGGAAAGCGGCATCCCCAAGACCTCGAGCACCGTGGGAAGCACGTCGATCTGCTGGCGGAGGCCGTCGATGGCGCCGGTGCGGCCGCCGAGCACCCCGGGGCCCCACAAGACCGCAGGAACCTGCAGCCCTTCGTCGTGGATCGTGAGGTCGTGCTGGTACCGACCGTGCTCGCCGAACCCTTCGCCGTGGTCGCCGATGATGACGAAGAGCGTGTCGTCGGCGAGGCCGGCCTCCTGGTAGCCGCGCACGAGGCGACCCACGAAGTCGTCCACGTAGCGCACGGCGTTCTGGTACTTCTCGAGTCGCCCGGTGATGTCGGGGAAGTCGAGGAGCTGCCAGTGTGTCGGCAGCTTGTAGTCGTGGTGGGAAGCCAGCGTGAGGTAGGTCGCGAGGAACGGCCGGCCGGGCTCCTCGGCCGACCACGCGAGGCCCGGCCCCAGCATCGAGCGGTCGTCGATGCCGAAGTAGCTGTTCTCTTCCCACTCCGACGGGCGGAGCGCCGCGCGCGGCCGGAAGGTGTCGTACCCCATGTGGTGCGTGAGGTCGGTGCGATCTTCGAAGTCGGCCCGCGCCGGCTGGAAGAACGCGGTGCGGTAGCCATGTTCGGACAACAGGCCCGACAGGCACGCCCCCGGCAGGCCGCCGGGCTTCGCTTCGTTGGCGTTGCCCACCGGGTCGGGCCAGTCGCCGCACAACGTCGTGACCAACGCCTTGGTCGTGTGGGGGATGACCGCGTACATCTGCGGCACGGACAGACCCTCGGCCGCGAGCCGGACGAGGTTCGGCGTGGTCTTGACCGCGGGGTCGTGCAGCGTCGTGTGCTTGGCGGCCACGCTCTCCATGAAGACCACGACCACGTTGTGCGGCCGCGTGGGCGCCCCGGCCCTGACCGGCGCGACGTCGGCCGGGGTCGGCTCGAGGATGACGTCGTCCCGCCGGTTGATCGCCTCGCGCACCACGGCCACCGTGAACGTCTTCTGGAGCGGGCGGACCTCCTTGCTGGTGGCCAGGCGCCCGTACACGTTCACGAGGATGAACGGGTAGAGCGCCAGGATCGCGGCGCGCGACCACCACGTGCGGTCGGTCCGGAGCGGTGTCCACCCCAGCGGACCGAGCGCGAACGCGACCAGCGCCGCCAACGCCGCGATGTGCCACGCCCGCACCTCGCTCGCGATGACCGGCCACACGTTGACGAGCTCGGCGAGCAGGTACTCGACGCTGTCGAGGTCGGCACGGCCGCCCGTGACATGGTAGAAAATCAGGTCCAACGCCGACGCAAGCAGAAACGGCAACCCGATGAGGTGCCCGAGCACCCGGGCGGTTCGCGGGACGAGCCGGCCGATGTACAACCAGAAAAAGCAGTAGGCACCCCACAGCTCGGCCTCGGCCAGCTGCACGTAGACCGAGTCCTGCACCCACTCCACCTTCTCGAGGTCGGTCAACAACCAGACCCGGAACGCCGACAAACACAGCCACGGGTTGAGACCGATGAGCAAGAACGTCCACAGCTCCTGCACCGTGGGGGTGAGCCAGTCGAGCGCGCCGAGGACGCGGCGGAGGAAGGGATTGCGGATGGCCAAGGCAACCGCGCGCCTAACCTCGGGGATAAGGAACCGGCATGCATCTGCTCGTCGGCAACCCCACCGCCCAGTCGGGCCGCAACGCCGCGCGCATCGAAGCCGCCCGCGAAAAGCTCCGCGCGGCCGGCGTCGTGCACGACTTCGTCCCCACGCGGCCGGGCGGCCTCACCGCGGAGGACACCGCCGCCGCGCTGCGCACCGGGCGCTACGCCGTCGCCATCGCGATGGGCGGCGACGGTACGTTCGCCGAGGTCGCCAAGGGCGTGCTCCGCTCCGGCACCCGCCTGCCGATGGCCATGCTCCCCACCGGCACCGCCAACGACCAGGGGCGCTCCTTCGGGATGGAGAGCGGCGAAGAGGACCTCGATCGCAACGTGCAGATCGTGGCCGAGGGCCACACCGTCCCGCTCGACGCCGGCCACATCCAGGCCTTCGACGCATTGGAGGAGCCGGTGGGCGAGGACTGGTTCTTCGACAGCGCCGGCTGGGGCTTTTCGGCGTTGGTCCTACGGATGCGCAACGAGGACCGGCGCCTCGTGGGCGGGGTGCCGATCCTGCGGGAGCTCTACCGCGACCACGCGGTGTACGCCGGCGCCATCCTCCGCGCGTTCGCCATGTCCACCCTGCAAGAGCAACCGTTCGACGCCGAGGTCACCACGCCCCACGGCACCACGTGGCTCGAGGCCGTCACCGACCTCATCGTCAAGAACACCCGGGTCTACGCCGGTGCGTGGGTGCTCGACGAGACCGCCAGCCCCGAAGACGGCGAGATGGAGCTGGTCCCGTTCCACGGCCGCGAGGAGTTCCTCGCCCGCGGCATCGTGCACCACGAGCTGGTCCCGCTGTACGGGGAGCACCTGGCCGCGGTGGGCATGCGCCTGCCGGCGGCGGTGCGCGCGCCGTGGTTCGACGTGAAGGTCCACTCGCGGCCGCTCGCGCCCGGCGTCGAAGCGCAGATCGACGGCGAGGAGTGGCTCCGCGCCGAGCGGTATCGCGTCACGGTGCACCGGCACGCGCTGCGGCTGGTCGTGCCCCAGGGGCGGGCCGGCGGATGAACCGAAGGGAGCGGTGTGGGCGAGCCGGTAGGCCCGTCCCGAAGCGCGCCGGGGCGGGCCCGGCTCGCGCGGCGCCGTGAACGTCTTCCTGGAGCTGCACGTCGACGACGTGCTGCTGGTGCGCCACCCCGACGCGTGGCCCGAAGCGGCCGCGCTGGTCGACACCCTCGCGCGCGCCGCGGAAGCCGAAGGAGGCCGCTTGAGCGTGCGCCTGCGCGCGCCGTTTCTGCGCGGCGACCGCTTCGGGTTCGTCCGCGCCCTCCAGGCGCGCGGACACGAGGTCGGCGCCCACGCACACGCCCGCGATCTGGACGACGTCGCCGAGGCGTTCGCGGCCGCGCGTCTTCCGCTCGGGGTGTGCGCCCCGGGCCTGGTGCAGGCGGCCCCGTCCCGGCAGGAGCGCCTCTTGGCCCGCGCGGCGGCCCTGGGTGCGATCGGGTTCACCGACCGGGTCGAGGCCCGCCGGTGGACCTACCAGGGGTGGCTCCCGCGGCGAAGCGCCGCGGGCCCGTGGATGCTCGACATCTCCGTGTCGCCCTGGGCGTGGGGTGTGGTGCGCGGTGGCCCGGACGGTCCGACGCCCGCCGGCGGCGAGCTCGATTGGGCGGCCCTCGACACGATGGCGGCCACCCAGGCGGGCTGGCGCCCCCCTCCCGGGGCGGCCCCCTATTTCGGGGCGACCTTCCACGAGCACGACGTGTGCCGGCCGGGGCGGTTCACCCCCGAGGTCGCCGCGCTCGACGGGCTGCGCCGATGGGTCGCCCGGTGGCGTCCAGCGCCCTCGGCCGCGGCCGCGGTCGGGACGAGCCTCGCCGCGGGGGCGTGGGAGCCCGACCGGACGGGCAAGGTCCGCAACCGCGCCCGTCCCTGGGCCGCCGCGCTTCGGCAGGCCCTGGCGCCCCCGACGGCTCCCGAGCTCCCGCCGCACCGCCGGATCGGACCCCACCCGGCGCGCCGGGCGGTGGTGGCCGTACACGCGGGCGAAGGGGGGCTGATCGAGCGGCTCCGGTTCCTGGGCCTGCCCGACCACGCGGCGGGCGCCGACGTGGCGCTGTGGTTGTACGCACGGCGCCCCGCCGGGTGGGCGGCGCCCGGCAACCCCGCTCACGTGGACGACGCGGTCCAGGTGTTGCGCGCCGCGCTCGCAGAGGGCGTGGACACCGCGCTGCTCGGGTACAGCGGCGGGGTCGTCACCGCCGCCCGGGCGCTCCTGCGGCTCGCGGAGGCGGACCCCGCGCTCGCAGCGCGGGTCCACACGCTGGTCGACGTCGAAGCGCCGGTGGATCGCCACTCCCTGCAGAAGGCCGGCGCCGACGCCGAGTGGCGCGACCGCTCGATCTTCGACGATGCGCGGTGGGAAGGGCGCGAGCTGGTCGAGCTCCTGCCGCGCCTCGCCGCGCGGGTGCCGGCGCTGCGCTACCGGCGCTGGCAAGCCGAGGTCGATCACGTCCACGGGCGCTGCGATCTGCACGCTGCGCGCGCGCTGGACGCGGCACGGCGCGCCGGACTCGACACCGGCGAGGTCCGCGTGAGCGGGCGGCTCCCCGACGGCGCCGCCCGCTGGGCCGCGGCGCTGCGCGACCTGGGGTAGGCGCGCGCACGGCGCGCGACGCGCGCACGGCCCGATCGAGGTCGGGACGGTCGCGGCGCGTCGCCCCGAGGCCCGACGTGTTAGACGGCGGCCCCGTGCTCAACCGCATCCGCCGTCGGTACGAATCCGCGCTCAGTGCGCTGGAGGTCGGCGCCCGGCTCGCGGCGGCGCTCCGCGATGCGATAAACGAGGGGTACGACGCCGGGAAGTTGCGCGCCGACGTCATGGCGGGCATCACCGTTGGCATCGTCGCTCTCCCCCTGTCGATGGCGTTGGCCATCGCCAGCGGCATGCCGCCCCAACACGGGCTGTACACGGCGATCGTCGCGGGTTTCCTGGGGCTGCTCGGCGGTTCGGCCACGCAGATCTCCGGGCCCACGGCGGCGTTTGTCGTCATCCTGGCCCCCATCGCCGCGAAGTATGGCCCCGGCGGCCTCATGGTGGCCACCGTCATGGCGGGCGTGCAGCTCGCACTCTTCGGCATCGGGCGCCTGGGGCGCCTCATCCAGTGGATCCCGCACCCGGTCACCACGGGGTTCACCGCGGGCATCGGGGTGGTCATCGCGACGCTCCAGCTCAAGGACTTCCTGGGCTTGCACGTCACGTCCATGCCGGAGCACTACGTGGAGCGCGTCGCGGTCCTCGTCGACGCGTTGCCGAGCACCTCGGTGCCGAGCCTCGGCCTGGGCCTGTTCACGTTGGCGGTGCTGCTCGGCTGGCCGAAGCTCAACACGCGCGTACCGGCTCCGCTGGTCGCGCTCGCGGCGGCCGCGGTGGTCGCGGCCGTCGGGGGCCTGGACGTCGAGACCATCGGGAGCCGGTTCACCTACGACGGGGGGCGCGGCATCCCGCAGACGCTCCCCGGCTTTGCGCCGCCGTGGTCGTACGCGGGCGGCGACGGGCAACCGCTCCAGCTCACGTTCGGGATGGTCGAGGAGCTCTTTCCGTCGGCGTTCGCCATCGCGATGCTCGGCGCGAGCGAGTC
>SXOM01000493.1 GCA_005776735.1 Pseudomonadota bacterium | reverse complement strand
CTGCGGGCGAGGCGTGGACGCCGGCGCAGCGATGGCGCCGGGCCGCGCACCCGCCCCGATCGAGCTCGGGACGGTCGCGGCGCGGACCCCAACAAGCCCCGTCGGACCCCTACGGGTGCGCCGCTTCGGGCGCGGGAGCGGCGTTGGGGTCTACCGGCGCTTCGGGGTCGACCGGGGGCGCCGCGGCGGCGGCGGCGTCGGCTTCCCTGCGCGTGGCGGCGCTCTTCTCGGCGATGGGCTGGAGCTTGGCGAGGCCCTTCTCGAAGTCGGCGCCGAGCATCGCGTCCATGTCCATGAACAGGCCCATCACCTTGCCCATGAACTGCTGATCCTCGTCCATCGACCAGGTGACCTTCGTACCCTCGCCATCGGGCGTGAACGCGAACGTGATCAGGGCCTTGGACTGCCACGGCTCGAAGAACTCGAGGTCCTGGGTGACCTTGGTGTCCTCGACGGTGAGCACGGTGAGCTTGCCGTGGCCCACGTCGTCGTTGCCCCACCACTCGTACCAGGCCCCGACACCCGCCTTGGTGTCGCTGTACGTCGTCTTCATCGCCGGGTCGTAGTCCTTCCACGGGTTCCACACCGACCACTGCTCGAGGTCGGACACCTGCGGCACGAGGTCCTGCGGTGCGGCCGCGAACGTGGCCGACCGCTCGATGTGAAGATGGTCGGGGCGGGAGGCCGCGGCGCCGAGGACGGCGAGCACCAGGACGACGATGGCGCCGAGGGCGCCGAGGAGGAGCTTCTGCATGGCTCCCCACTATTCGGGAGGGGTACGGGCGACAAGGGGCGGCCGAGGCGGATCGTCGGGGAGCGCCACTACGGCTCCGGGGGCACCGGTGCGTCGCCCACGACCAACTCGACGGACAACGGCGCCGCCGCGGTCGGCGCCGACACGACCACCTGCACGGCGGTGCGCGCCTCCACCAGCGTGGTCGGCGCCGGCACGGCGAACACCGCCCCCGACGCCCAGTCCGACGCCGCGAGCTCCACGTCGACGAGCACGGCCTCGCCACGCAAGACGGTGACGTGCACCGGCGGTACGACGCCGGCCTCGCCCGCCGGTTGAAGGCCGACCCGGCGCACCGGGCCGAGGAGCCCCGCGACCGCGCGCCCGGCGAAGGTGGAGGTGCCCGGCGCCCCCGCGGCGACCACGATCGGCGCGGCCACCGTCCGGCCCTCGACCGGCCGCACCACATAGACGGTGCGCTGGGGGTCGGTCAGGCCCAGCGTAGTGACCAGCGCAAACGGCGCGTCGGCGGTGGAGCGCACCCGGAGCGACGTCGGCGCCGCGAGCTCGACGCTGCCGACGTGATCGCCCCGGACGTCGCGGGTGAGCACGACCGTGTCGGGACCCGCGTCGAGGGTGAACGCGCCGGAGCCGGCGCCGACCGGGTGCACCCGAACGTCGACCCGCACCCGGCCCGCCAGCGGGGCGGTGGGCCAGTCCCAGCGGAGCGCACCCCCCGGATACACCCACCAGGACGGTGGCCGACCGTGCGCACGCAGCGGGGCTTCGTCGGCGAGGCCGAGCACGGGCTCCGGCGCCGCATCCGACGGCAACGACACCCGCAGGCTCCGGCCGTTGAGGCCCCAGGTCCCGGTACAGCCGGCGGTCACGTCCGACCACTTCGCCGCCGGGGCCAAGGTGGCCTCGCCCGAGCGGACCCGCAGCGGCGTGATGCCCCCGGCGCCGTCCGCGAAGAGGGAGGCGGTGTCGATCGGCGGGAGCGCGGCCAGGAGCCACTGGCGGCGGCAGGTGTCGGCCCGCGTCGCGGCGGGAATCAGGCCGGGGTGCGGCGGTGCCGGCTCACGGGTGGCCGTGGCCGGGAGGTCGGGCGGACGAACCGCGCCGGCCAACGCCCCGAGCTCCACCAACGCGGCGCCGGCTTCGTCGGAGAAGCGCGCCGCGCCGCGGGCGTTCATGTGGCGGCCGTCCCGGAAGGCGCTCGTCGGGTAGGCGGCGTCCCGGAGGTCGACCCAGCCGATGCCGTGCGCGTGCGCCCAGCGGAGCGTGGCGTCCTCCGCCGCGGGGCTCGTGTACTGACCCACGAGGTGGCCCGCGGCGGTCGGCGGGAGCACCACGACCACCTGCGCACCATGCGCGCGCGCGAGGGTCACGAGCTCGGGGAGGAAGCTCTCCGCGGGGTCATCCACCGTGGACCGGAAGTTGGCGTCCGGGTCGTCGTCGCCCTCCTCGACGACGGGCAACAGCCGCCCCGGCGCCGACGCGCCCGCCGCCTGCTGGGCGGCGAAGACCGTAGCGGACGCCGCGTCGGCGGTCGTGGCGCCGTCGCCGCCGTAGAGCAGCCCGACGAGGCCCGACCGGAACGGCGCCAGCGCCGCGTCGCGGAGCGTCGCCCGCTGGGCGAGCGCGGTGGCGACCGCATCGTCGGCCGCGGGGACCCCCGCCTTGGCGGCGAGCGCCCCGGTGAGGCGAACGCCCTGTTCGCGCAGGTGGCGGACGGCTCCGGACGGCACGACCCCCTGCAAGAGCGTCCCCATCGTGGCGACGACCAACACCAGGCGAGGACGGCCGCCCGCCGCGTACACCCGCTCGTGGAGCGCCGCGTACCACACCGCGCTCGGCGACCCCGGCGTGGCCAGGAGCGCCACCTCGAGCCCCGGCTGCCCGAGGGCCGCTGCGAGGCGCGCCGGGGCGATGTCGCTCAGGGCGTAGCTGGAGCCGAGCACCACGACGTCGGGGTCGCGCCGAACCGCGGCGTCCTGGGCCTGGACGCGCAGGCTCGGCGCCCACGGCAACGGGGCGGAGAGGCTCCGAAACGCGAGCCCGGACAGCACGAGCGGACCCGCCACCGCGGCGAGCGCGCACCCGACGCGCACCGCCGCCGACAAGCTACCCCGCCGCCAGGAGGCCCGGGTTCTCGACGTAGGCGCGCAGCGCCTGGAGGAACCGGGCCCCGAGCGCCCCGTCGATCACGCGGTGATCGCAGGTCATCGTCACCTTCATGCGCCACTGTGCGGTCACGACGCCGCCGACCACCGCGGGCACCTGTGCGGCGCTCCCGACGGCGAGGATGGCCGCTTCGGGGGGGTTGAGGATGGCGGTGAACTGCTCGATGTCGAACATGCCGAGGTTGCTGATGGTGAAGCTGCCGCCGGTGTACTCCTCGGGGGCGAGCTTGCCGTCGCGGGCGCGCGCCGCGAGCGCGCGCACCTCGGCGCCGATCTGGACCGGTGACTTCTGGTCGGCGTCGCGCACCACCGGCGTGATGAGCCCGTCCGGCAACGCCACCGCCACGCCGATGTCGACCGCGCCCTTGCGCACGACCGCTTCGCCCGTCCACTGGGCGTTGACCTCGGGCACGTCGCGCAAGGCCTGCGCGACGCAGCGCACGAGGATGTCGTTGACCGAAACCCGCGGGCCCTCCTTGCCGGCGCGCCGGGCCACCGCCTCCTTCAGCGCGACGATCGCGGTCGCGTCGAAGCTGGTGGTCAAGAAGAAGACCGGAACCGACTGGTGCACCTCGGTGAGGCGACGCGCGATGGTCTTGCGCATCTGGGTGGCGCGCACCGCCTCGTCCGGGCGCCGCGCGGGCTGCGCCGCGGTGCCGCTGGCGGCCGCTTCGACGTCGGCGGCGACGATGCGCCCGCCGG
>SXOM01000492.1 GCA_005776735.1 Pseudomonadota bacterium | reverse complement strand
GCGACGCCGATGCGGGGGACCGTGGGCGGCAAGACCGCCAGGAGGCGGTCGTAGAACCCGCGGCCGCGCCCCAGGCGGTTGCCCGCGGCGTCGAACGCCAGGCCCGGCACGAGGATGACGTCGATGAACGACGGGTCGACCATCGTCGCGTGCGGCGGGGGCTCGCGCAGGCGCAGCGGGCCCGAGCGCAGGCCGTCGAGGTGGGGCACCCGGTGCATCCGGAGCGCGTCGCCGTCGACCCTCGGGAGCACCAGCCGCCCCGACGCCGCGACGGCCTCCAAGAGCGGCCAGAGTTGCACCTCTTCGGGCATCGGGGCGAACGCCGCCACCACTCCCTCGCGCACCCACGGCGCCAGGCGCGCGCAGATCTGCGCAGATTCACGTAGGCCGTCGGCTCGGCTCAGCTCACGCAGTCGGGCGCGTACGAGCGCCCTTGTCTGTTCCTTGGTGTCCATGCGTCCGTACGAATTCCGGGTTGTGGTCCACCCGTACGGACGTTCTACATCATTCACCGTTGCGCAGAAGGGGACAATCAGACGGTGCGGGTTACTCCCAAGGTCGATACTGCGAACTTTCTCAGCGGACGCCATGCGACAGCTCAGTGACGTGGACGTCTTCGTGCGCGTGGTCGACGCCGGCAGCTACGCCACCGCCGCCAAGGCGCTCGGGATCTCCCGCTCCCATGCGAGCCGGATGGTGAGCGCGCTCGAGGCCCGGCTGGGGGTGCGCTTGTTGCACCGCACCACGCGGCGCATCTCCACCACGCAGACCGGGCAGACGTTCTACGAGACCTGCTCCCCGCTGTTGGAGGCGCTCACGGCGGCCGAGGCGCGCGCCGCGGCCGAGCGTGACGACGTCGTCGGAACGCTGCGCATCTCCGCGCCCGCCCACCTCGGTCTGCACTACCTCGCCGCGCCCATCGCGCGCTTCCAGGCGCAGTACCCGGGCCTGGAGACGGTGATCGACTACAGCGACCGCAAGGTCGACCTCGTCGCCGAGGGCTTCGACCTCGCCATCCGCGGGGGGAGCGTCGAGAACAGCTCGTTGGTGGCCAAACGTCTGTGGCCGATCCGCATGGGGGTGTACGGCTCCCCCCGCTACTTCGAGGTGAACGGGCATCCCCGCCACCCCACCGATCTCACCCAGCACCGCTGCCTGTTGTACGCCCACAACTCCCAACCGCGGCAGTGGCGCCTGCACCGCGGTGACGAGGAGGTCGTCGTGACGGTGAACGGGCCGATGATCTCGACGAGCACCGAGGCGCTCACCGTCGCCGGCCGCGAGGGGCTCGGGCTGGTGTTCCTGCCCGACTTCGCGGTGGCGCGGATGGCCGCGTCCGGCGAGCTGCGCCCGACGCTCACGGGGTGGGCGGGGCCCTCGTCGTGGTTCTGGGCGCTGCGCCCGCATCGCACACACCTCCCGGCGCGGCTGCGGTTGTTCATCGACTTCTTGTCGACGTTGTGGACCGAGCCGCCCTGGGCGACGCTGGCACCCGCGCCGTAGCGCCGGTCAGCGCGGGAGCCGGCTCACCGCTTCGGGCAGGCTGCGGGCGCCGAGCTTTTCCTTGGCGTGGTCGAGGTGCGTGCGCACCGTCGACTCCTTGATGCCCAGGCGCCGCGCGATGCGCCGCGCCGTGAGGCCTTCGGCCACCATGCCCAGGATCTCGGACTCGCGGGGCGAGAGCGGGCTGGTGACGACCGGACCCGCGTCGGTGTGGATGATGATCGTGGTGCCCTTGGCCATCGCGATGCACTCCACGTGCACCGACGCGCCGCGGGAGGTGCCGTGCGCGTCGCGCCCACCCTCCCCCTGGCCGGAGAGCGCCGCGGCGCATCGTTCGGTGCAGATCGGGCGCCCCGCCGAGTCGCGCAGCGCGACGACGTCGACGCACTTCCGGCCGACGGCGGCCGAGAGTCGCAGGCGGGCCGTGCGGTTGACGTTGGTGACGACGCCGGTTTCGTCGGTGTGCAACAGTGCGGTGGTTTCCATCCTTGTAGTCTATCCCGCTTTTCGCGGGTTCCACAGGCGAGGGGAGGCCCGTCACGACCGCACCGCGCCGTCGGTGCCTCGCGCTGCGTGCACCGTCGCCCCCGCGCCGCGGCGCGCCGCAGGACCGGCCGCTCGACGCGGCCGGTCGCGGCGCGCCGTCCCGACGCCACGGGTTTTTGTTTGGTGTTGACGGTGCAAGGGAAGTTGCGGCGGCGTTGTCGCTTTGGGTCGGATATACGCCCGTGTGCGGCAGCTCACCTTCCAGCGCGTGATCGGCTCGGGCGCGGTGGGCACCGTGTACCTGGCCGAGCTCGTCGGGTCGCGCGGCTTCCGGCGCACGGTGGCGGTCAAGGTGCTGCTCACCAACCAGCCCGACCAGGAGATGTTCTTGTCGCGCGTGCGCGACGAAGCGCGGCTCCTCGGGCTGTTGCACGACGAACACATCCTGCGCGTGCTCGAGCTGGTGCGCATCGGCGAACGCGACGGCGTGGTGATGGAGTACGTCGAGGGGGTCGACCTCGCCGCGCTCGTGTCCGAAGGCAACCGCCCGCCCGCCCGCGCGTTGGCCGAGCTCGGTGGCGCCATCGCCGGCGCGCTCCACGCGGCCCACACCGCGCGCCACCCCTCCAGCGGCGAGCCCCTCAATGTCGTTCACCGCGACGTGAAGCCGGCCAACGTGATGCTGACCGACCGCGGCGGCGTCAAGCTCCTCGACTTCGGCATCGCGCAGGCCCGGTTCGCCGCCCGCGAGAGCCGCACGGGGCAGTTCGTCCTCGGCACGCTCAACTACATGGCGCCGGAGTACATCATCACCGGCGAGGTCAGCCCTGCGGCCGACGTGTACGGCCTCGGGCTCACGTTGTGGGAGGCGGCGGTGGGCGAGGTCTTCGGCCAGCCCAAGCTCAAGGCCGATGCCCACGCCCGCCGTGTCGACGAGCGGCTGGGCCGCCTCGCGCAGACGCACGCCGCGCTGGAGCCGTTCCTGCGCCCGATGTTGGCGTTCGACCCTACGGCGCGTCCCCGCGCCGACGTGGTCGAGCGCGAGCTGGTCGCCGCCGCCGACGGCCTCGCCGGCACCGGCCTGCGGAGCTGGGCCGCGAAAGAGGTCCCGGTCGCGCTCCGCCGGCGCACCGAGCAGGCGCGCGACGCCGTCGGCCTCGCCGGCAGCACCGTCACCGTGGCCGACGGCGCCGACCTCGAGGTCGCCGG
>SXOM01000491.1 GCA_005776735.1 Pseudomonadota bacterium | reverse complement strand
TCGGCATCACCAACCAGCGCGAGACGAGCCTGTTCTGGGACGCCGCCACCGGCGCACCGGCGGGCCGGGCGCTGGTGTGGCAGGATCGGCGGACCGCGGCCCGATGCGAAGCGTTGAAGGCCGAAGGTCGGGAGGCGTGGGTACGGGAGCGCACGGGGTTGGTCCTCGACCCCTACTTCTCCGGCACCAAGGCCGAGTGGATGCTGCACAACCGGCCCGGTGTGCGCGATGGCGCGGTGTCCGGGCGGCTGCGGTACGGCACCGTCGACAGCTTCCTCGCCCACCGTCTCACCGGCGAGCACGTCACCGACCCGAGCAACGCCTCGCGCACGCTGTTGTTCGGCCTGCACACGCTGGACTGGGACGACGAGCTGTTGGCCCTCTTCGGCGTGCCGCGCGCCTGCCTGCCCCGGATCGTCGACAACGCGGGAGTGTTCGGGCATACGCGGGGGGTCGGCTTCCTCCCCGACGGCATCCCCGTCGCGGGGCTGGCGGGTGACCAACAGTCGGCGCTCTTCGGCCAGGCGTGCTTCACCCCGGGCATGGCCAAGTGCACCTACGGCACCGGCGCGTTCTTGCTGCTCAACACCGGCAGCGCGCCCGTGCCCAGCCAGACGGGCATGCTCACCACGGTGGGGTGGCGCTTGGGGGGCCATACCACCTACGCGCTCGAGGGCAGCGCGTTCGTCGCCGGCGCGGCGGTGCAGTGGTTGCGGGACGGCCTCGGCATCATCCGCACCAGCGGCGAGGTCGAGGCGCTCGCGGCCAGCGTCCCCGACTCGGGAGGCGTGGTCTTCGTGCCGGCGCTCGCGGGCCTGGGCGCCCCCCACTGGCGGGCCGACGCGCGGGGCGCCCTCACCGGCCTCACCCGCGGCACCACGCGCGCCCACATCGCGCGCGCCGTGCTCGAAGGCGTGGCGCTCCAGATCACCGACCTGCTCGACGCGATGGCCGCCGACGCGGGGCGGGCGCTGGGCGAGCTCCGCGTCGACGGCGGCGCGGCGCGGAACGACCTGATGATGCAGTTCCAGGCCGACGTGCTGGGCGTCCGCTGCCTGCGCCCCACCAACCTCGAGACCACCGCGATGGGGGCCGCGTACCTCGCTGGCCTCGGGGTGGGGTTCTGGGCGTCGCCTGCGGCGGTTACGGCGGCCTGGGCGCAGGATCGGGTGTTCGAGCCGAGGATGTCGGCCGACGAGCGCAGCGGGCGGCGCAGCGCGTGGGCCTCCGCGGTCGCCAAGGCATGAGCGCGCTCTGGCTCTGGGTGGGCCTCGCCTTCGCCGACTGCGACCCCGCGACGGCGGCCGCCGAGGTGCGTGCCGAGGGCAAGAAGGCCGCCTACGACTGCCTGATCGAGCGTACGGACGGCGCGGATGTGCTCGTGACCGCGCTGGCAGAGACACCGACCGACGGACGGCTCAGCCGGGCGCTGGCGTTGTGGATGTTGCACCGGGCCGACACGCCGTTCGACCCCGCGCAGGTGGCGCTCCTCAACGGCGACGACAAGCGCCTGTTGGGCGACGGCGTGCGGGCGCGACGGGGTCGCAAGAGCCCGGTCCCGGCCCACCATGCGGTCTTCGAGCAGTTCGCCTGGTACCAGCCGGTCGCCACCTACACCGACGGGCGCCTGCGCCCCGGCGACAAGGAGCAGATCGCACGCTTGAACACGCGCGAGTCCCGGTCCTCGGTGGTCGAGCCCGACGCTCCCGAGGCCGACGGCGTGGGGCGCCTCCGCGCGTGGTTCGAGACCAACGGCCTCTCGACGATCTTGCCCGCGGCGGTCGCGCTGGTGGGGGTACTCGGCGCCGTGGCGTGGGTGCGCAAGCCCAAGACCGCCTGATGCGACGGTGGGATCCCGCGCTGCCGCTGCGGGCCCTGGGAGAGCTGGGCCCGGCGTGGCGTGAGGTCCGGGCGGGCACGGCGCTGGCCCCTTACGACGGCGAGGCCGATGCCATCGTGGTCCTCGGGGCGGCGGTGCTCGCTGGCGGCGCTCCGTCGGGCTCTCTCCGGGCGCGGGCCCTTGCGGCCGCGGAGCGGTTCCACGCCGGGGTCGCCCCCGTGGTGGTGACCACGGGGGCCCATCACCGCGGGCCGCCCGGCGAGGCGGTGGTGGCCCGCGCCCTGCTCGTCGAGGCCGGGGTGCCCGACCACGCGATCCGCCTGGAGGAGAAGAGCCGCAACACCCGCGGGAACTTCCTGTTCGCGCGCGGCCTGGTCCCGGACGCGGTCCGCATCCTGGTGGTGACCGAGCCCTTCCACATGGCGCGGGCGCTGCGGTTGGCCGCGGCGGCCGGCTTCTCGGAGCCCCTGCCGTGGCCCGTGGTGTCCCCCGCCTGGGGTCGCCCATGGGACCGCCTGCGGCTCACCGTGCGCGACGCCGGCTCGCTCGCGCTGGTGCGCGCGGGGGGGTGACTCCCCCCGCCCCTGCGCTCACCGACCTGGGGCCGGTGCAGCCAGACCCTCGCGGTTCGGCGTCCCCCCGTTGTGCCAAACGCCGCCCGGCGGTGGCCGGTTCGGTGACGCGGCGGGTGACGGGTCGGGTGGAACGGGGGGTGACCTCGTTTCTGTGTCCACGAAGGCCGCGTCTGCCCCCCGAACGACGCCGACCCGCGCCCCGGGTCGATGCGTCTTGCCCGGCCCCGCCGCGACCTCCCCCTCCGCCGCTGCGGTTCGCCGCCTCCGCGCTCGCCACCCAATCCCGCTCGAAGTTCGACATCGCCACGCCCACCGACCTGGGGCCGGTGCAGCCAGACCCTCGCGGTTCGGCGTCCCCCGTTGTGCCAAACGCCGCCCGGTGGTGGCCGGTTCGGTGACGCGGCGGGTGGTGTGCCAGCACCCCAACGCGCTTCGCGCGCCGGGGGCCCGCCGGCCCACCTGCCCCTTCGACCCTCAGCGAGGCGGCCCGCCCTCGGACCGATGGCGGGCGGGCCGCCAGCGAGCGTAGTTGCCCGAGGTGCGAGCGGAGCGCCGGGTCGCCGCTTGCGGCGACCCGGCAGGGGAGCGAGCGCCAATTTCACCCGGCCCGGCAGGACCCGGGGGTGACCTCGTTTCTGTGTCCACGAAGGCCGCGTCCGCCCCCCGAAAGACGCCGACCCGCGCCCCGGGTCGCCGCGTCTTGCCCGGCCCCGCCGCGTCGAGTCAGTTCGAATAGTGCCGCACGGCCTTGTCGACCGTCCGCAGGAACGCCTGGATCGACGCATCCAAACACGGCTCCGGCGTGTCCTCGATGCGCGTGTGCGACACGCCCGGGCTCGACTGGGCGAAGATCATCGCGGTGGGGACCAGCGGCACCATCTCCGCGGCGTCGTGCAGCGGCCCCGACGGCAGCTCGGGTGCGCGGCCCACGACCTCGCGGACCGACTCGCGGATGAAGCCCAGCAGCGTCGGATCGAACAAGCGCGGGGGGATGTCCCACGTGCGCGTCCACGTGACCTCGACGAGGTGCGACTTCGCGGCGCGCTCGGACGCGGCGCGGGCTTCGGCGTACATCTGCTGGAGCACCCCCGCGTCCAAGGCGCGCATGTCGATCGAGATCTCGGTCGCGCCGGGGACGGCGGTGACGAAGTTGGGTTCGACCTTGACGACGCCGCAGGTCGCGACCACCCTCGTCTTCGGCTCGGGGCCGGAGTGCCGGACCGAGATGTCGCGGCACGCGAGCGCGAACTCGGCCGCGGCCAGGAACGCGTCCTTCCGCAGGTGGATCGGCGCGGCGCCCGAGTGGGCGGCCTGGCCCACGAAGCGGAGCATGTGGCGCTCCACGCCCATCGTCCCGAGCACCACGCCGACCGGCTCCTGGAGCTCCTCCAGCACCGGGCCCTGCTCGATGTGCAGCTCCAGGTACGCGGCCACGTCGAGCTCACGGAAGTAGGCCGCCGCGGTGCGCATGCTCGCGAACGTGACCCCGTTCTCGGCGAGGGCATCGGGCAGGCGCACGCCCTGCCGATCGACGAGGTGGCCGAGCTCGGTCTCGGGGTCGAGCGTTCCCGCCGAAGCGGAGGAGCCCGCGAGGCTGCGGCCGAAGCGGGCCCCCTCCTCGTCCGCCCAGTCCACCACGCGGAGGGTCATCGCCGGCACGCCCGCGGCCTTGGTGCCGCGCAGCACTTCGAGGCCGGCGATGACGCCGAGACAACCATCGAGCCACCCGCCACCCGGCACCGAGTCGAGGTGGCTCCCGATCACCAGGCACCGGGACGAACGCCCGGGGAGCGTGGACCACAGGTTGCCGGCCCCGTCGCGCTCCGGCGTGATGCCGAGCTCCTGGACCTTCTGGGTGAACCACTCCCGCGTCTTGCGCCACACCGGCCCCCACGCGACGCGCTGGGCGCCCCGCTCGTCGGTGGTGAGGGCAGCGAGCTCGCGGAGATCGGCGATGACGCGGGCGGAGCGAGGGTCCATCGAAGTCCGGGGGTTGGTGCGCGCAAGGGTACCCCTTCGGGCGCCGTCGCACCACGCGCGCCCACCTCAGCGCTGGGCGATCTCCCCCGGCGGACGCGCGGTCACCGCGTCGACGACCGCGTCGCGCAGCCATCGATGCACCGGGTCGGCGTCTGCGCGTTCGTGCCACACCATGCGCGTGGAGAACGGCGCGAGCACCAGGGGCGGTTCGAAGACCCGGAGCGGCGCGAGCTCCGCCATCTGTTCGCACAACGAACGTGGCGCGGTGAGCACCAGGTCGGACGCGGCGACCACCAGGGGCGCGGCGAGGAAGTACCGGATGCGCAGCGCGACGTGGCGCTTCCGACCAAGCTCCCCCAAGCGAGAGTCGACCACCGTGGTACCCCGGCCCTGCGGCGAGATGAGCGCGTGCGGGAGCGCGAGCCAGGTGTCGAGGTCCAGGGCGACGCCCACGGCCGGGTGGTCCCGGCGGACCACACACGCGAAGGTGTCGGTGCCGAGGCTGCGCGTGCGCAGGCCCGGCGCTTCGGCCGGACGCACCTCGATCGCAAGGTCGAGCGAACCGTCCCCGAGCCCCGCGGCGGCCCCCTCGGGCGGCACGGGGCGTACGTCGATGCACAGGCCCGGCGCCTCGGCGCCCACGCGCGCCAACAACCGCGGCAGCACGCTCAGCGACATCCCATCCCACGTGGCGAGGACCAGGGTGCGCGACCACGTGCGCGGCTCGTCGGCCGCCCCGCTCCGCAACGCCCCTTCCAGTTCGTGGAGCGCCCGCCGCAGCGCCGGCGCGACGGCCTCGGCCCGCGCGGTCGGGACCAGGCCGCCCCGGGCGGAGACCAACAGGGGGTCCCCCAACGCGTCGCGGAGGCCGCGAAGCGCGTGGGACAGCGCGGGCTGGGACACGCCGAGGCGCCGCGCCGCACGCGTGACCGACCGCTCCTCGAGGAGGACCAGGAGCACACGCAGTTGATGGAGCGTGAGGGCTTCCAGCATGAGTGAAACCACATGCTAACATGAAACATCATGCTGTTTACTTCACGTATCGGCGGACCTACCTCTGGGTCACCGCGGCGCCGACGCCGCTTCAACCCTGGAGTCCTCATGTCCCGCACCGTCCTGGTCCTCACCGCCACCGGCACCACCGGCCGCGCCACCGTCGACGCCCTCCTCGCGCGCGGCGCCGTCGTCCGCGCCGCCACCCGCGACCCCTCCACCGCCCGCCTCCCCGCGGGCGTCGAGGTCGTCCGCTTCGCCTACGACGACACCTCCACCTGGGCGCCCGCCCTGGCCGGGGTGGACGCGCTCTACCTGGCGCTCCCGCCCTTCCGCACCGACGAGGTGGAGCTCGGCGAGGGCCTCATCGCCGCCGCGAAGGCGGCCGGCGTACGCCGCATCGTCAAGCTCTCCGCCGCCGGCGTGGAGAACAACCCCGGCTCCGGTCACCGCCGGATGGAGCTCGCGATCGAGGCGTCGGGCCTCGAGTGGGTGCACCTGCGCCCGAGCTTCTTCCACGAGAACTTCGTCGAGTTCTACGGTGCCACCATCAAGGGCGACGGCGCCATCTACCTCCCGGCGGGCGCCGGGAAGACGGGCTTTGTGGGCGCGGTCGACATCGGCGCCGCCGCCGCCGAGGCGCTGCTCGGCGCCCGCACCGGCGAAGCGTGGACGCTCACCGGCCCCGAGTCGCTCGACCACGCCGAGGTGGCCGCCATCCTGACGCGCACCCTCGGCCGCGAGGTCCGCTACGTCGACATCCCGCCCGAAGCGCACGTCGAGGGCATGAAGGCGTGGGGGATGCCGCCGCTGGCCATCGAGACGATGAGCGGCCTGTACGGGTTTGTGCGCGCCGGGTGGACGGCGTCCCTCTCCGGCGACCTCGAGCGGGTCACGGGGCGCAAGGGGCAGGGCTTCGAAGAGTTCGCGCGGCTCAACGTCGGCGCCTGGTAGGCGGCGACGAGGATCGAGGGGGACGCGCCGCGCCCGGCTCCACGCCGGGCAACCTCGCGGCGCGTCCCGTCACCACTTCGAGGGGCCGACTGCGCCGTCGCGCACGAGCGCCGTGGTCGAGTCCGCCTCCGTGCCGGCCGTGGTGCACCGACCCGTTCAGGTGCCGACTGGCCGCCGGTATTGCCGCCCACCGGTCCCGTCCCGCCCCAGCCCCGCCTCCCGGGTTAGCCCGCGTCCGCGGAGGCTGGGATGGTCGAGCTGGTGGTCCCGTCGATGGGCGAGTCGGTGCGCACGGCGATCGTCGCGAAGTGGCTCAAGCGGGCCGGCGACCCCGTGGCGCTCGACGAGTCGCTGGT